>DATJSI010000080.1 GCA_035504215.1 Mycobacteriales bacterium | reverse complement strand
CCCGGCCGAGCGGCGTGTCCATCCTGGTCAGCAACGCCGAGGTGGTCACGCCTTCCTCGGCGCCGATGGTCACCATGGTCTGCGCCAGCAGCCGGGCGTCGGCCTCGGCCCGCATGAACGCGCCGCTACCCACCTTGACGTCCAGCACCAGCGCGGCGGTGCCCTCGGCGATCTTCTTGGACATGATCGACGCCGAGATCAGCGGGATGGACTCGACCGTGCCGGTGACGTCTCGAAGCGCGTAGAGCTTGCGGTCGGCAGGCGCAAGGCCGGCACCCGCCGCGCAGATGACCGCGCCAACCGTGTCCAACTGTTCGTAGATCTGCTCGTTGGACAGCGTCGCCTGCCAGCCAGGGATCGACTCGAGCTTGTCCAGTGTCCCGCCGGTGTGTCCGAGCCCCCGCCCGGACAGCTGGGGCACGGCGGCGCCGCACGCGGCGACCAGCGGCGCGAGCACGAGCGACACCTTGTCGCCGACGCCGCCGGTCGAGTGCTTGTCCACCGTCGGCCGAGACAGCCCACTCAGGTCGAGCCGTTCGCCGGAGGAGATCATCGCCGCGGTCCAGCGGGCCAGCTCGCGCGCGGAGAGCCCGCGCCAGAAGATCGCCATCAGCAGCGCCGACATCTGCTCGTCGGGGACGCCACCGACGGCGTACGTGCCGATCACCCAGTCGATCTGGGCGTCGCTGAGCGCGCCGCCGTCCCGCTTGGTGCGGATGAGGTCGACGGCATCGAAGCCAGCAGCGCTCATGAACCGCGCCGCGCGTCGAGCTCCGCCTCGTCGAAGGCACCGGGCAGCACGTCTGCCATTCGTGCGGGCGACCGGCCCGGTCCGGCGTCGAGCAGCAGGTCCGGGCCGCCGCGCTCCATGAGCAGCTGACGGCAGCGCCCGCACGGCGCGAGCGGATTGCCGTCGCCGGCGACGACGCTCACCGCGACCAGGCGTGAGCCGCCCGACGCCGACAACGCCGACACCAGCCCGCACTCCGCGCACAGCGTCAGGCCGTAGGAGGCGTTCTCGACGTTGCAGCCGACCACGACCGACCCGGTGTCCGTGAGTCCCGCCGCGCCGACATGCAACTTCGAGTACGGCGCATACGCGTGGGTCGCCACCTCGGCCGCGGCCCGCCGCAGCTGGTCCCAGTCGATCGTGAGTTCGTCGGTCATGGCCGGGCACTCTACCCGGGCCGCGCGATCAGCCCACGACGTACGGAACGCCGTCCGCGGCCGGTGGCCGCACCCGGCCGACCAGGCCCGAGACGACGGCGATCGTGATGACGTACGGCGCCATCGACAGGATCGGAGACGGGATGCCGACGTTCAGAACGGCGAGGAAGCTCTGCAGTGACACCGCGAACCCGAACAGCAGCGCGGCGCTCAACGCGCCGAACGGGCGCCACCGCCCGAAGATCATCGCGGCAAGCGCGACGTACCCGAGACCGGCGGTCATGTCGGAGGAGAACTCCCCGATCGACCCGATCGTGAAGGATGCCCCGCCGAGCCCAGCGATCACGCCACCGAGAATCACGTTGCGGTAGCGGACGTTCAGGACGTGGATGCCGACCGTCGCGGCGGCTTGCGGATGCTCGCCGACGGACCGCACCCGCAGCCCCCACTTCGTGTAGAACAGTGCGACGTGGACGACGACGAGCAGGATCGCAGCGCCGTACACGAAGATGTTCTGGTTGAACAAGACCGGCCCGATCACCGGGATCTTCGACAGCAACGGGATCGCGATCGGGCTGAACGTCGACGGGCTGTTGAGGGTCGCCTGGTCCGGCGTGAGCACCTGCTCGGTGAGGTAGTTCGTCAGGCCGGTGCAGAACGCGACGATGACGACGCCGACGATGATCTGGTCGGCGCCGTAGCGCAGCGACAGGAACGCGAGGATCGCGCCGAACAGCGCGCCCGAGGCCGCTCCGGCAAGTACGCCGAGCCACAGGTGATGCGAAGCGCTGTCGATCATCGCGGCGAGAAACGCGCCGGCGAGGAACTGACCCTCGATCGCGATGTTGACGACGCCGGACCGCTCGCACATGACGCCGGACAGCGCGCCGTAGACCAACGGGGTGGCGGACACCAACGTTCCGGCCAGGAGCTGGACGAACGACAGCTCACCGCCGCGGGCCGCCCACACCAGGAAGGCCCACATGAAGATGATGACGCCGACCCCGAAGATCAGGTAGCCGCCGCGACGGGGCGTTCGCGCGGCCAGGTATACGCCGACCAGCGCACAGAGGATCGACATCACGATGCACCACGGGCGCACCGGCATCGTGATCGGTGACACATTCGTCGCGGGCTGGCTGGCGAGCAGGAAGACCGCCTTGACCCCATGCTTCGCGCCGAGCCCCATCCCGAAGATGCCGATCAAGCCGATCGCGATGAGGAAGACGCCCATCCCGCGCAGGCGCGCGATGGAGACCAGCCGGCCCTCGGGAGCAGCCGGGATCGCGACCGTGGAAACGGTGGACTCTTCGGTGCCGGCGGTCATCCCGCCCACCCCTTGGTGAAGAGCAGGATCTTGCCGGCACCGGCGTCGCGGAGCCGGAAGATCTCACGGATGAGCGCCGGCGTCGCGACCATGAAGACGATGACCGCCTGGATCACCGTGGTGAGGTCGATCGGGATGCCGGTGGCAGCCTGCATGTAGCGGCCGCCGGTGTCGAGCGCCGCGAACAGCAGCGAACCCAGCACGACACCGGACGGCTTGTTGCGACCGAGCAGGGCGACGGTAATTGCGTTGAACCCGGTGCTGCCGCCGTAGTTGGTCGAGAGGAAGAAGTCCGTGCCGGCCAGCGTCGACATGCCGGCCAGCCCGACCAGAGCGCCGGAGATGGTCAGCACCAGGATGGTCGCG
Source organism: Mycobacteriales bacterium (assembly GCA_035504215.1). NCBI lineage: Bacteria > Bacillati > Actinomycetota > Actinomycetes > Mycobacteriales > Mycobacteriales bacterium. Next base: position 3,074 of record DATJSI010000080.1, on the reverse strand, counting down.
CGTCGCGAGTCCATGCCGGCGGTGCGCCCGGCGGTCGGGTTCGACCCGATGACCCGGAAGGTGAACCCGAGGGTGCTTCGGCGCATGAACCAGGACGCGCCCGCCGCGACCAGCAAGGCGACGATCAGACCGGCGTTGACGCGCAGGTTGCTGCCGAACAGGTGCGGCAGTGTCGCCGACGACGGGATGGTCTGCGAGATCGAGTTGCTCTGCCCCGGTTGCTGCAGCGGCCGCGTCGTGAGCAGGTAGCTCAGCAGGTCCAGGAAGATGTAGTTGAGCATGATCGTGACGATCACTTCGTGCGCGCCGGTCCGGGCTTTCAGGAAGCCGGGGATGAACCCCGCGACCGCGCCACCGGCAGCACCGGCCAGGATCACCAGCGGCATGTGGATCGCGAGCGGTGCATGCACTCCGAACCCGACGTACGTCGCGCACAACGCGCCGGCGATGTACTGGCCCTGGCCACCGATGTTGAACACGCCGGTCGAGAAGCCGAGGGCAACCCCTGTCCCGGCGAGAATGAGCGGCGTCGCAGAGACGAGCGTCTCGGACAGCGGCGTGAACAGCGTGACCCAGCCGTGCCCGGTGCGCAGCGCATGCGTCAGGTCGGACGGGCTGAAGATCGAGCCGGTGAACAGGTCGCCATACGCGTGACCCACCGTCGTAAGGCTCGCGCCGAAGGCATGCTTCGGGTTCGACCCGAGGTGGCCCCAGGCGTGCAGGGTCGACGTCGTCGTGACGATGATGAGGATCGCCCCGAACACCAGCCCGCACACGACCGCGAGAAATGTGACGACGGCGACATTGCCCTCGGCAAGCCAGTGCGCCGAGCGCTTCCACCATGGCCCCGACGGCTCGGGCTGCTCGGTGGCCGGCGCCGCCGCCGGCTCGGCAGGAATCGCGGTCATAGCGAGGGGTTCGCCGTCGACTCGGTCGGCGGCCCAGCTGCCGACGGCTTCTGCGCGCCGTCCGCGGCGCCGGCCATCATCAGACCGATCTGCTCGCGGCCGACACTCGGAGGTACGACGCCGACGATGCCGCCGCGGTACATCACCGCGACCCGGTCGGCGAGCGCGAGGATCTCGTCGAGCTCGGAGGACACCAGCAGCACCGCCATTCCTCCGTCGCGTTCCTCGACGATCCTCCGATGGACGTACTCGATCGAACCGACATCGAGGCCGCGCGTCGGCTGCGCGGCGACGAGCAGCCGCACCGGCCGGCTGAGCTCGCGGGCGGCGACCACCTTCTGCTGGTTGCCACCGGACAGCGTCCCGACCGGGGTCTCGACGGACGTCGCGCGGATGTCGAACTCGCCGAGCTTCCGCTCGGCACTTTGCCGCACCTCGGTGAGGTTGCGTGCGCCGTGCCGGGCGTATGGCGGGACGTTGTGCAGGTCGAGCACGAGGTTGTCCGCGATCGACATGTTGAGGACGAGACCCTCGAGCTGGCGGTCCTCGGGAATGTAGGCGATGCCCGCGCGCAACGCCTCGCGCGGCGTGGCCTTGGTGAGGTCCTTCCCGCCGACCTTGATCGAACCCGAGTAGACCGGGAGCAACCCGAGCAACGCTTCCGAGAGCTCGGTCTGCCCGTTGCCCTGCACGCCCGCGAGCGCCACGATCTCGCCGGCCCGAACGTCCAGGTCGACGTCGTTCACGACCGTGATCCCCCGCTCGTCGGCGATGGTCAGGCCGGACAGCTCGAGGACCGTTTCGCCGGGTTTCGCGGGCTCCTTGTGCACCACCAGGTCGACATCACGGCCGACCATCATCGACGCAAGGGTCTCCTCGTCGGCCTCGGCAGGCGTCGTCGTACCGATCACCTTGCCCTGCCGCATGACCGTGATCCGGTCCGCGACCGCCAGCACTTCCTTGAGCTTGTGCGTGATGAACAGGATCGAGCGACCGGTCGACGACAGCGACCGCATGATCGTGAACAGGCCCTCGATCTCCTGCGGGGTGAGGACCGCGGTCGGCTCGTCCAGGATCAGCAGGCTGACATCGCGCATCAACGCCTTGACGATCTCGACCCGCTGCTGAAGGCCGACTGGGAGCTTCTCGACGATCGCGTCCGGGTCCACCTCGAGGCCGAACTCCGACGACAACCGGCGGATGTCTTCTCTCGCCTTCTGCCGGTCGAGGAAGCCGAGCGGGCGGGTCGGCTCGAAGCCGAGGACGACGTTCTCGGCCACGCTGAACACTGGCACGAGCATGAAGTGCTGGTGCACCATCCCGATGCCCACGGCGATCGCGTCGCCCGGGTCGTCGAAGTGGACGACCTTGCCGTCGACCTTGATCTCGCCGGAGTCCGCCTTCAACAGCCCGAACAGCACGTTCATCAACGTGCTCTTCCCGGCGCCGTTCTCGCCGAGCAGGCAGTGGATCTCGCCCGGTTCGACGGTCAGGTCGATGCCGTCGTTGGCGACCAGCGTGCCGAACCGCTTCGTGATGCCTTCGAGCTCGAGCTTCATCGCGTCTCCTGCCCCGGCGGTAAGGCGCGCCGAGCCGCCGGAGCGGCCGGGCGCGCCTTACCGACGATCAGCCTGCCGGGTAGGAGTTCGGGTCGACCGAGATCTTGCCGGACTCGATGCCCGCCTTGATCGTGGCCAGTGCCGAGGTGACCGACGACGGAACCTTGCTCTGGAAGTCGTGGTACGGCGAGAGTGCCACACCACCGTTCTTCAGGTCACCGACGTAGGTGCCACCGGCGAACGTACCGTTGGCGGCCTTCTCGACGGCGCCCGCGACCGATGTCGTGATGCCCTTGGTCACGCTGGTCAGGAATAGCGAGCAGTACTGCGGGGCAGACACGCACCCATCGGTGTCGACCCACTCCATGTAGTTGCCACTGCCGGCCTGCTTGACCGCGGCGGCCGCACCGAGGCCCACCGCGCCCGCGACCGGGAAGACGACGTCAGCACCCTGCGCGAGCAGCGTCTGCGCGTCGGTCTTGCCCAACGCCTGGTTGGTGAAGTCGTTGGTGAACAGGCCCTTGCCCGCCAGGCTGCTCTTCGCCCGCCCCACCTTCGGCGTCCAGCCGAGGACCTGGACGTTCTTGTGCTGGGTCTTGTTGTAGTA
>DATJSI010000079.1 GCA_035504215.1 Mycobacteriales bacterium | reverse complement strand
GTGCGCGAGGCGACCTGGCGGTTCTCGCCGGCGACCACGAAGCGGACCTGGTCGCACATCTCGGCGCGGCGTCCGTGACCGCAACGGTGGTCGGCGGCGCGCAGAGCGCGAGCGGGTAGGGCGAGTCGGCCCGGAGGGTCGCTGATCGGTGCGGCGGGTGGCTAGTCGCCGGTGAGCAGCAGCTCGAGCTCGGCGTCGAGGTCGATGAAGTTGCTCTCGCCGCCCGGCGGCACCATGGTGTAGGTCTGGCTGAGGAAGCCCTTGATGGGCCCGGGCGACGCGCTGAAGATCGCCTGCCCGGACGGGCTGGACAGGGACAGGCACACGCCGTGGCCGTCGGAGCGGTCTTCGGTCGGCCACACCCGCACATCGCCGTCGCCGGTGGGCCGGGTCACGCCGTCGCTGAGCAGCTGGCGGGCGAAAGTCCATTCGACGACGTCGTCGGAGCCGGCATGGAAGGCCACCCGGACGGCGTACGGGTCGTCGGGACGGTAGGCGAGATCGGCACGCACCGGGCGGTCCGAGCCGTCCGGACCCAGCATCCGGAGCACCAACCTCGCCCGCGCCGTGTCGGGGTGGATGTTCATGCCGATCCGCCCGCCTTCACCGTTGTCGATCTTTCTCGCGTTGTCCCCCGGAACGGCCAGCAGTAACCGGAATCGGAAACCGGGTTGTGGGGGGTGGCAGGCTAGAGTTGCCGCGGCCACTGCGACTGGCTCAGGGCGATTGGCTCAGTGGTAGAGCGCCTCGTTCACACCGAGGAGGTCACTGGTTCGAACCCAGTATCGCCCACAGTGTCCGTTTCTTCCGGTCGGTGTTCCTGGGGTCGGTGCCTCGCCGTACAGTCCGAATCATGACCACCGCCGCCGGCGACGCCGCCCTCAAGGGCGATCTCGCGCACTACCTGCATCAGACCCACGGCGCGGTCCTGCGTGGGCTGGACGGCCTGAGCGAGTACGACGCCCGGCGGCCCCTGACACCGAGCGGGTCGAACATCCTCGGGATCGTCAAGCATCTGGCCAGCGTCGAAGCCGGTTACCTCGGAGACTGCCTGGGGCGACCGTTCCCGACACCACTGCCCTGGGTCGAGGACGGCTCGATCTGGGAAGGCGCCGATATGTGGGCCACCGCTGAGCAGTCCCGCGACTTCATCGTCGGGCTCTATCGCGAGGTCTGGGCACACTCCGATGCCTCGATCGCCGAGCTCGCGCTGGACGCACCGGCCGAGGTGCCCTGGTGGCCGGCCGAGCGGCGAGACACCACGATGGGCCACCTGCTGGTCCGGGTCATCGCGGAGACCGGCCAGCATGCCGGCCACATCGACATCCTCCGGGAGAGCATCGACGGGCGGGGCGGGCCGGATGCCGACCAGCTCAGCCCAGAGCAGTGGGGCGAGTACGTCGCGCAGATCCAGGCGGCGGCCGACCGGTTCCGGGTCTGATCGGGGAGCGGTGCGGCATTTGGGTGAGCTGTCCCGATCTGTCCCCCGGATGACGTGGCAGGATGCGACCGTTTGGCCGATGCGAGGCGGTGGTGGGTCGGGTAAGTCTGGTGCCGGGGTAGATCGCCCAGGTGCCGGGCGATAGCAGCAAGGGGACAGGTGTGGCGGCAAGGCTCGGTGCGGGGGCGATTCACGACGAGGTCGTGACCGATGACGGCCGGGTGATCCGGGTGCGCTTCGAGCGCTGCCCGGCCGGGTGGCAGGCGGCGTTCGAGCTCAGTCATCCGGACGTCGGCGACCTGGTCGTCACCCATCGCCTGGTCGCAGAGACGCTCGGCTCGGCCAAGGCGATGGTGCCGGCCGCAGTGGCGTTTCTGGTCGGCCGCCCGGTCGACGAACCCGCCGGCTCTTCCTGACCCCGCGCCCGGAGTCGCGCACTATTTCGATTGAGGCCGCTCGATAGCCTTGATCCATGTCTGACATCCGCCTCACGGTCGACGGTTCGCCTCGCGTTGTGCCGGCGGGTCAGACGACGGCGAGGATCTTCAAGGACGCGAAGATCGAGGGGGTCGTCGTACGCGTCAACGAAGAGGCGCTGCGCGATCTGGCCTTCGTTCCGGAGGACGGTGACGTCCTCGAGTCGGTGCCGATCGACTCGCCGGAGGGCCTGAACGTGCTTCGGCACTCCAGCGCGCACGTGATGGCACAGGCCGTGCAGGAGCTGTTCCCGAGCGCGAAGCTCGGCATCGGCCCGCCGATCACCAACGGCTTCTACTACGACTTCGACGTCGACACGCCGTTCAGCCCCGAGGACCTCGAGCAGATCGAGGAGCGCATGCGCGCGATCATCGCCGAGGGGCAGCACTTCGTGCGGCGGGTCGTCTCCGATGACGAGGCGCGCAGCGAGCTCGCCGACGAGCCCTACAAGCTCGAGCTGATCGGCCTCAAGGGATCCGCTGCCGATGCCGCAGAAGGCGCCGATGTCGAGGTCGGCGGCGCCGAGCTGACGATCTACGACAACCGGCATCCCGACGGCTCGCTGGCGTGGAAGGACCTCTGCCGCGGACCACACCTCCCGACCACCGCCATGATCCCGGCGATGAAGCTGATGCGCTCGGCCGCGGCGTACTGGCGGGGGAGCGAGAAGAACCCACAGCTGCAGCGGATCTACGGCACCGCTTGGCCGTCCGAAGGCGATCTCGAGCAGCACCTGTACCTGCTCGCGGAGGCCGAGAAGCGCGACCACCGCCGGCTCGGCGCCGAGCTCGACCTGTTCTCGTTCCCGGACGAGATCGGTTCCGGCCTGGTCGTCTTCCACCCCAAGGGCGGCGTGATCAAACGCGTGATGGAGGACTACGTCCGCCAGCGCCACATCGAGGAAGGCTTCCTGTACGTCGGGTCGCCGCACATCTCCAAGCAGGGCCTGTTCGAGACCAGCGGGCACCTGCCGTACTACGCCGACACGATGTTCCCGCCGATGGAGATGGAGGGCAGCTCGTACTACCTCAAGGCGATGAACTGCCCGATGCACAACCTGATCTACCGGTCGCGCGGCCGCTCGTACCGCGAGCTGCCGATGCGGTTGTTCGAGTTCGGGACGGTCTACCGCTTCGAGAAGTCTGGCGTCGTGCACGGGCTCACCCGCGTGCGCGGACTGACCCAGGACGACTCGCACTCCTACTGCACTCCCGAGCAGGCGCCGGCCGAGATCAAGCACCTGCTCAACTTCGTGCTCAGCCTGCTCAAGGACTTCGGGCTCGACGACTTCTATCTCGAGCTGTCGACCCGCGATCCGGGTTCGGACAAGTTCATCGGCAGCGAAGAAGAGTGGGAGACCGCGACCAAGATCCTCGAGCAGGTCGCAGCGGACAGCGAGCTGACCCTCGTGCTCGATCCCGGCGGTGCGGCGTTCTACGGACCGAAGATCTCGGTGCAGGCGCGGGACGCGATCGGGCGAACCTGGCAGATGTCGACCATCCAGTACGACTTCAACCAGCCGGCGCGGTTCGGGCTGGAGTACCAGGGCGACGACGGCCAGCGCCATCAGCCGGTGATGATCCACTCGGCCAAGTTCGGGTCGATCGAGCGGTTCTTCGGCGTACTGGTCGAGCACTACGCGGGCGCGTTCCCGGCCTGGCTCGCTCCGGTGCAGGTGATGGGCATCCCGATCCGTAGCGACAACATCCCGTACCTGGAACAGGTCGCTGAGCGGTTGCGCGGCGAGGGCATCAGGGTCGAGATCGACGAGAGCGACGACCGGATGCAGAAGAAGATCCTTCGCGCGCAGCAGCAGAAGGTGCCGTTCATGTTCGTCGCCGGCCCGCGGGATGTCGAGGCGGGAGCGGTGTCTGTGCGGTATCGCAACGGGATCGAGCGCCGAGGCGTGCCGGTCGACGACGCGATCATCGAGGTGTCGCGCAACATCGCGTCCCGGCAGGTCGAGCCGGACGCGCTGAACCCGGACGAGCTGATCGTCGCGACCTCGTGACGGCTGGGGAAGCGCAGCGGTGACCGACGCCGTCGAGCAGGACGGCGTCGGCGCGCCGGACGGCTGGCAGCGGTTGTGGATGCCGGAGCGGATGGCCTACATCCGCGGTGAGGGCAAGGAGGACGGCTGCGCGTTCTGCCGGATTCCGGCTCTGAGCGACGAGGACGGGCTGATCGTCGCGCGTGGCGAAACGGCGTACGTCGTCCTCAACCTCTATCCGTACAACTCGGGGCATGTGATGGCGGTGCCGTTCCGGCACGTGGCCGACTACCCGGACCTGACGCCGGCGGAGACCGCGGACGTCGCGACCTTGACGAAGACGGCGATGCAGGTGCTGCGCACCGTCAGTGGCGCGCAGGGCTTCAACCTCGGGATGAACCAGGGCGTCGTTGCCGGCGCCGGCATCGCCGAGCACATCCACCAGCACGTCGTTCCCCGCTGGGGCGGCGACACCAACTTCATGCCCGTGGTCGCGCGGACAAAGGTGCTGCCGCAGCTGCTGCACGAGACCCGCGACCTGCTCGCGGCGGCATGGCCCGGTCGCCCCACCGATGGCCCATCGCTGGGGCGATAGCACCACCAATGGGCCATGCGTGGCACGCTGCGGGTGGATGCCGACCCGGAGGTGGTGAGCGTGCGCAAGGTTGTTGCGTATGAGCTGCTGTCGCTCGACGGTGTCGCCGAGGGTCCGGATCGGTTCATCACCGAATGGGACGACGCCATGGCGGCGAACCTTGCCGCGGTCATCGCGGCGCAGGATGCGGTGATCCTCGGCCGGCGCAGCTATGACGAGTGGGCGGAGTTCTGGCCGGGCAGCGAGATCCAGCCGTTCTCCCGCTTCATCAACGACGTGGCGAAGTACGTCGTGACGTCGACCCCGCTCACACCGGAGTGGGCGAACACAAGCGTGATCGACGGCGACGTCGTGGCGTTCGTGCGGGAGCTGAAGGACGGGGACGGCGGGGACATCGGGGTGCACGCGAGCATCTCGATCGTGCAAGCACTGCTCGCCGGGGGCGCCGTCGACGAGCTCAGGCTGGTCGTCGCGCCGGCGATCGCCGGCAGCGGGCGACGGCTCTTTGACGGATTGCCGCCGATCCACCTCGAAGCGATGCGCGCCGTCGCTTCACCGAGCGGCCACCTGCTGGCCGACTACCGGGTGACTCGGTAGCCGCGCGCGAAGGAGCCCGCGCTCGACTAGATGTCGAGGATCTTGTGGTGGGTGACGGTGATCGGCCGGTTCCGGTGGGTGCCCGACCAGGCGAGTACGGCGACGGTGGCGACGCCGATCTCGATCAGCAGGGTCGCGAAGCGGTGATGGTGCCAACCCCACACGCCGTCGCCGATGGCGCCGCCGATCAGTGAGCCGATCCACCCGCAGACGATCGTTGCCAGGATGCTGATGTTCTGCCGGCCGGGAATGATCAGCCGGGCGAGACCGCCGAGGAAGATGCCGACAATCGCGGTCCAGACCACCCAGCTGATGGCCGCACCGATGATCGGCAGCAGCACGAAGAGCACGACCAGCGCGACGAAGACCCAAAGGATCATGGGTCCAGGGTAAGCCCGCCCAGGTGAGAGTCGGCTTAACTCTCGTTCGCGGCGGTCACCTTCGCGGCGAGGTGCGACGGCATCGGCTCGTAGCGCAGGTGCTTGCGGCTGAACGTCGCCGTACCGTGGGAGATCGAGCGCAGGTCGATCGCGTAGCGCGTGACCTCGACCTCCGGCACCTCGGCGCGCACCAGCGAGCGGCCGTTGCCGACCGACTCCGTGCCCGTGACGCGCCCGCGGCGGGTGGACAAATCGCTCATGACCGCGCCGACGTAGTCGTCGGCGACCAGCACCGAGATCTCCAGCATCGGCTCGAGCAGGGTGAAGTTGCCCTTCTCGGCCGCATCCCGGAGCGCGAGCCCGCCGGCCAGCTGGAAGGCCATGTCGGAGGAGTCGACCGAGTGCGCCTTGCCGTCCTTCAACGTCGCCCGGATGTCGACCACGGGGTAGCCGGCGAGCACGCCGCGCTCCATCTGCGCCTTGATGCCCTTCTCGACCGACGGGATGAACTGGTTCGGAACCGAGCCGCCGTAGATCTTGTCGACGAACTCGAAGCCGCCGCCGGACGGCAGCGGTTCGAACTCGACGTCGCACACCGCAAACTGGCCGTGGCCGCCGGACTGCTTCACGTGCCGCCCGTGTCCAGCGGCCGCAGCGGACATCGTCTCGCGCAGCGGGACGCGGAGCGGCACCTGCTCGACCTCGACGCCGTACTTGGTCTTCAGCCGGTCGACGAGCACCTCGGCGTGCGCCTCGCCCATGCACCAGAGCACGAGCTGCGCGGTCTCGACGTTGCGCTCCAGTCGAACCGTCGGCTCCTCGGCCACGATCCGCTGCAGGCCGGTGGACAGCTTGTCCTCGTCGGCCTTGCTCTTCGCCGCGATGGCGACCGGCAGCAGCGGCTCGGGCATCTCCCACGGGGCGACGAGAAGCGGATCTTCCTTGCTCGACAGCGTGTCGCCGGTCTCGGCGCGGGACAGCTTGGCGATCGCGACGATGTCGCCGGCCATGGCATCGCTGATCGGCCGAAGGTGCTTGCCGAGCGGGCTCGACAGCGCGCCGACCTTCTCGTCCACGTCATGGTCCTCGTGACCGCGGTCGGCGAGCCCGTGGCCCGAGACATGCACCGTCGCGTCCGGGTGCAGGGTTCCGGAGAAGACCCGCACCAACGAGATCCGGCCGACGTACGGGTCGGTCGTCGTCTTCACGATCTCGGCGCACAGCCGGCCGCCGGGATCGCAGCTCAACGGCTCGACCGACGAGCCGTCCGGGCGGGTGACCGCCGGCAGCGGGTGCTCGAGCGGTGACGGGAAGCCGTTGACCAGGACCTCGAGCAGCTCCTCCATGCCGATCCCGGTGCCGGCGCAAGCGGCGAGGACGGGGTAGAAGCTGCCGCGCGACACCGCGGTCTCGAGGTCTTCGATCAGCACCTTGATGTCGATGTCCTCGCCCTCGAGGTAGCGGTCCATCAGCGTCTCGTCCTCGGACTCGGCGATGATGCCCTCGATCAGCGCGTTACGCCGTTCCTCGATCAGCGGCAGGTGCTCGGCGTCAGGATCGCGCTGGACCCGGCTTCCGCTTGAGTAGTCGTACACCTGCTGGGACAGCAGGCCGATCAGGCCGGCGATGGTCTCCTCGTCGGCGTGCAGCGGGAGATACAGCGGCAGGACGTTGTCGCCGAAGGCCTGCTGGCAGGCGGCAAGGGTCGCGTCGAAGTCCGCACGCGGCGAGTCGAGCCGGGTGATGACGACGGCGCGCGGCATGCCGACCCCTGCGCACTCGTCCCAGATCATGCGGGTGGTTCCGTCAATGCCGTCCGCGGAGCTGACGACGAACAGCGCGGCATCGGCGGCGCGCAGACCGGCGCGCAGGTCGCCGGTGAAGTCGGCGTACCCCGGCGAGTCGAGCAGGTTGACCTTCACGCCGTCGTGCTCGAACGGTGCGAGCGCCAGGCTGATCGAGCGCTGCTGGCGGGCTTCGGCCTCGTCGAAGTCGGTGACCGTTGTGCCGTCCTCGACCCGCCCGGCCCGGGGGATCGTCCCGGTCGCGACGAGGAGGGCCTCGACGAGTGCGGTCTTGCCCGCTCCCGAGTGGCCGACGAGCACGATGTTGCGGATCCGTCCGGGCTCGGCGGCCGTGGGTGCCCTGCCGGCGGCTCCCGAGGTACTCGACTTGTCGGCCATGGCTGCCTCCTCGTGGGATCTGCCGGCGGCTGCGCCGCACGGCGCTTCGTGCCACCCTGCACCCGCGCCGGTGCCGAGGACAAGCCCCTGAACGGATCCGATTGACGGGGGCCGAAGGGCCCGGCTCGGTATCCTCGGCGCAAATGCTCGGCATTCACGCGCGACCGCAGATCAACCGCGTGGTTGAGCCGATAGCGCAACGACTCGCCAAGATGGGCGTCACCCCCGACGCGCTCACCATCATCGGCACGATCGGGGTGTCGGGTGGCGCGCTCGGCTTCTATCCGCGCGGCCAGTTCCTGGTCGGCACCCTGGTCATCACCGCGTTCGTTTTCAGCGACCTGATGGACGGCGCGGTCGCTCGCGTGCGCGGCAGCAGTGGCCCGTGGGGCGCGTTCCTCGACTCGACCCTGGACCGGGTCGGCGACGGTGCGGTGTTCGGCGCGCTCGCCCTCTACTACGCGGGGCGCGGCAACAGCGAGACGCTGTGCGCGGTCGCGCTCTACGACCTGGTCGCGGGGGTCGTCACGTCGTACTCGAAGGCGCGCGCGGAGAGCCTCGGGATGCCGTGCAATGTCGGCATCGCGGAGCGCTCGGAGCGGCTGATCGCGGTGCTCGTACTGACCGGCTTCTCCGGCATCTTCGGGCTGAACCTGCTGCGCGCGATCGCGCTGTGGGGGCTGGCGGTGGCGACGACCATCACAGTGATCCAGCGCGTGGTTGAGGTACGCCGGCAGTCCCGGCTGCTGATGGCTCCGGCCGCTGATTCCGTCGCCGTGGAGCCGTCCCCGCCGCCGCCGGCGCACCAGACGCGGACATGAACGACTCGTTCGCCGACGCGGCCTACGCAGCGGGCTGGTCGGTGGTCCGCGGGATGCCCGAGTGGATGGCGCGTGCGCAGTTCGACGCCGTGGCCGACGGGATCTGGTTCCGGGGCGGCAAGGGGGTGCGCCGGCTACAGAGCAACCTCGCGCGCGTCGTCCCCGACGCGTCGCCGTACGAACTGCGGTTGCTCACCCGGGACGGGTTGCGTTCCTACATGCGCTACTGGTGCGAGGTCTTCCAGCTTCCGAGGATGACCACCGACCAGATCCTGCGCCGGGTCGAGGTCACCGGTGACCCGCTGCTGCGGGCGGCGGTCGCAGCCGGCAACGGCATGATCCTGTCCCTTCCGCACATGGGGAACTGGGACATGGCGGGCGCCTGGCTGACCGGCACCGGGGTGCCGTTCACGACGGTGATGGAGCGGCTGAAGCCGGAGTCGCTGTTCACACGCTTCGTGGAGTTCCGCGAGTCGATCGGCATGGAGGTACTCCCGCTCACGGGTGGCGAGAAGCCGCCCTACGCGGTGCTCGCCGAGCGGTTGCGCGCCGGCGGAGCGCTCTGCCTGCTCGGTGACCGCGACCTCACCTCGACCGGGATCGACGTCGACTTCTTCGGCGCCACCGCACGGATGCCGGCCGGTCCGGCTGCGCTCGCACACGACACCGGCGCTGCGCTGCTGCCGGTGACGCTCGCCAACGCCGGGCGTTGGCGCTGGGACTTCCGCATCCACGACCAGGTGCACGTGCCCGAGGCCGGGACGCGGGGCGAGAAGATCAGCGAGATGACCCAACAGGTCGCGTGCGTGTTCGAGCGCGAGATCGCCCGCCGCCCCCAGGACTGGCACATGCTGCAGCGGGTGTGGGTGTCCGATCTCGACCCGCGGCGGCAACCGAGCCGGCCGGCGGCCTAGATGCGCGTCGGGCTGGTCTCGCCGTACCCGTGGGATGTCCCGGGCGGAGTGGTCGCACACATCTCCGACCTCGCCGAAGCCCTGGTCGCGCGCGGGCACGACGTGGCTGTCATCACCCCGGTCGACGACGACGAGCTGCCGTTGCCGAGCTACGTGACGCGCGCCGGGCACAGTGTGCCGATTCCCTACAACGGGTCGGTGTCGAGGCTGTTGCTCGGACCGGTCAGTGCAGCGCGGGTGCGGCGCTGGCTGCACGACGGCGACTTCGACGTGCTGCACGTGCACTCACCCGAGACCTTCTCGTTGTCGTTGCTCGCGCTGGGCAACGCGCGCGGGCCGATCGTCGCGACGTTCCACGCCGCGAACCCGAAGTCGCGCATCCTGTCGATCCTGCAGAACCCGTTGCAGGTCTACCTCGAGAAGCTGTCCGGGGCGATCGCCGTGTCGCCCGCGGCCCGCAAGACGATCGTCGACCATCTCGGTGGCGACGCGGTCGTCGTACCCAACGGCGTACACATCGCGAAGTACGCCGGAGCCGTGCCGTTTCCCGGCTGGCCGGGTGACGGCGGCGCGATCGGCTTCATCGGTCGCGTCGACGAGCCACGCAAGGGGCTCGATGTGCTGCTCGCGGCGTGGCCGGCGATCCGCCGCGAGCATCCGGCGGCGCGCCTGCTCGTGGCCGGTCCCGGACGGTTGAACGATGCGGCCGACGGACTGACGTTTCTCGGCCGGGTCAGCGACGCCGACAAGGCTCGTCTGCTCGCCTCCGTCGACCTGTTCGCCGCGCCCAACACCGGCGGGGAGAGCTTCGGCATCGTCCTGCTCGAGGCGATGGCCGGCGGAGCCCCGATCGTCGCCAGCAACCTGGCAGCGTTCTCGCGCGTGCTCGACGACGGTGCGCTCGGGGTGCTCGCCGAGGTGGGTGATCCGGTGTCGCTCGCGGCCGCGTGCTCGGCCCTGCTGTCAGCACCGCAATACCGTGACGAGCTGCGCACCGCAGCCCGCCATGCGGTCGCTCGCTACGACTGGTCGGTGGTCTCCGGCGAGGTGCTGCGCGTCTACGAGACCGCGATCGCCGTGTCGACCGGCCGGGTTGCCGAGGAGCCGGAAGTCGTCGACGTCACCGCGCTCTCCGAGGGTTTCCAGCCGCTGTAGCGTCAGGTAGGTGTTGCTGAGCTACGCCATCGCGGTGGCGGCGATCCTCGCTTGGATCGCGCTCTATCTCTATTGGACCGCGATCCGGCTCGACCAGCTGCACGCCCGGGTCGACGCCGCCGCCGGAGCGCTCGAGGCGCAGCTGCGGCGCAGAGGTACGACGGCGGCTGAGTTTGCCGCCTCGGCTCCACTCCCCGCCGATGTCGTGGGCGGGCTGCGGCACTCCATCGTCGCCGCCGCGCAGGTCGTCGGCCTCGGCTCCGATCGCGAGCTGGCGGAGACCGAGGTCACGCGTGCGCTGTTCCGGGCCGCCGACGCGCTCGCCGGCCGGCTGGGTACCGCGGCCGAGATCACGACCGAGATGCACGACGAGGCGCTGCGCGCGTCATTCGCCCGCCGGTTCTACAACGACACCGTCCGGGACGCTCTCGTCGTACGCGACCGGCGGCTGGTTCGCTGGCTTCGGCTGGCCGGCCACGCGCCGCACCCGGCGTACTTCGAGATGGAGGACGCCGAGCTCCCGATGGTCACGATCTCCTTTGCGTCCAGGCCTACGATTGGGGCATGACTGAGGGACAGGCGACCGGGACGGCGCGCGTCAAGCGCGGGATGGCGGAGATGCTCAAGGGCGGCGTGATCATGGACGTCGTCACCCCCGAGCAGGCGAAGATCGCCGAGGACGCCGGAGCGGTCGCGGTCATGGCGCTCGAGCGGGTCCCGGCCGACATCCGCGCCGAGGGCGGCGTGTCACGGATGAGCGACCCGGACATGATCGACGGGATCATTGCGGCCGTCTCGATCCCGGTGATGGCAAAGGCGCGGATCGGCCACTTTGTCGAGGCGCAGGTCCTGCAGGCGCTCGGCGTCGACTACATCGACGAGTCCGAGGTGCTCACCCCGGCCGACTACACGAACCACATCGACAAGTGGTCCTTCACCGTGCCGTTCGTGTGCGGCGCGACCAACCTCGGTGAAGCACTGCGCCGGATCGCCGAGGGCGCGGCCATGATCCGGTCCAAGGGCGAGGCCGGCACCGGCGACGTCTCCAACGCGGTCACCCACATGCGCTCGATCCGCGGCGAGCTGCGCCGGCTCGGCTCGATGAGCGAGGACGAGCTGTACGTCGCGGCGAAGGAGCTGCAGGCGCCGTACGAGCTGGTGCGCGAGGTCGCGGAGACCGGCACCCTTCCGGTGGTCCTGTTCACCGCCGGCGGCATCGCGACGCCCTCGGATGCCGCGATGATGATGCAGCTCGGCGCGGACGGGGTCTTCGTCGGCAGCGGGATCTTCAAGTCCGGCAACCCCGCCGCTCGGGCGCGCGCGATTGTGCAGGCGACCACCATGTTCGACGACGCCGACGTGGTCGCGAAGGTCAGCCGCGGGCTCGGCGAGGCCATGGTCGGCATCAACGTCGACGAGCTGCCGGCCGACCACCGGCTGGCACAGCGCGGCTGGTAGCCACGCGGGGCACCGTGCCCCGCTGCCGCAGGGACCGAGCTGATGAATGAGGAACGTTCGCCGCGCGTCGGCGTGCTGGCGCTGCAGGGCGACGTTCGCGAGCACCTCGCGGCGCTGCGGGCGGCTGAGGCCGACGCGGTCGCGGTACGCCGGCCGGCCGAGCTCGACGACCTCGACGGGATCATCATTCCGGGCGGGGAGTCGACGACGATCGGCAAGCTGCTGGTCATCTTCGAGCTGTTCGAGCCGTTGCGGAAGCGGATCGGCGAGGGCTTTCCGGCATACGGCTCGTGCGCCGGCATGATCCTCCTGGCCGACCGCGTGCTCGATGCGACCGCCGACCAGGTGGAGCTCGGCGGCATCGACATGACGGTACGCCGCAACGCCTTCGGCCGTCAGGTCGACTCGTTCGAGGCGGCAGTGCCGATCGACGGCGTGGGGGAGTTCGACGCGGTCTTCATCCGGGCACCATGGGCGGAGCAGGTGGGAGACGACGTCACCGTGCTCGGGCGCAGCGCGGATAGGATTGTCGCGGTCCGGCAGGGATCGCTGCTCGCGACGTCGTTCCATCCCGAGCTGACCGGCGACCCCCGCATCCATGAGCTGTTCGTTCGGATGGTCAAGGAGCACCAGACACATTGAGTGGGCATTCCAAATGGGCGACGACCAAGCACAAGAAGTCGGTCGTCGACGCCCGGCGGGGGAAGCTGTTCGCCAAGCTGATCAAGAACGTCGAGGTGGCCGCGCGCACCGGCGGCGGTGACCCGGCCGGCAACCCGACGCTTGCCGATGCGATCGCGAAGGCGAAAGGCAACTCGGTCCCGAACGACAACATCGACCGTGCGGTCCGGCGCGGCGCCGGCATCGACGCGGGCGGCGCCGACTACGAAGCGATCACCTACGAGGGGTATGGGCCGGGTGGCGTTGCCGTCCTCGTCGAGTGCCTGACCGACAACCGCAACCGTGCCGCCTCCGAGGTGCGCACGGCGCTCACCCGCAACGGCGGATCGCTCGCCGATCCGGGGAGCGTGGCCTACCTGTTCGCCCGCAAGGGTGTCGTGATCGTCCCGAAGGCGAGCGGCGTCACGGAGGACGACGTGCTCGGCGCGGTGCTCGAGTCCGGTGCGGAAGAGGTCAACGACCTCGGCGAGGACTTCGAGGTGATCAGCGAGGCGACCGACCTGCCGGCCGTGCGCGAGGCGCTCGACGCGGCATCGATCGGCTACGACTCCGCCGAGCTGGCGTTCCTGCCCTCGGTGTCGGTGCCGCTCGACGACGAGACGGGGCGCAAGGTGCTGCGGCTGGTCGACGCGCTCGAGGAGAGCGACGACGTGCAGAACGTCTGGGCGAACTTCGACGTGAGCGACGACATCCTCGAGTCCGAGTCCGCGTAGCGCCGAATCGCCCCGACGGCGAGTCGGTCCGGGACCTGGTCGGTCGATCGCCGTACGCTTCCGAACACACGTTCGGAAACGGCGCCCTGCCGGTGCGCCGGCGAAGGAGAGTCTTCCGCGATGCGCGTCCTCGGCGTCGACCCCGGCCTGACCCGTTGTGGTCTCGGGGTGGTCGACGGGCAGGCTGGCCGGCGCCTGCACGCCGTGGCCTACGACGTGGTCCGGACGCCCGCGCATGACGACATTGCCGAGCGACTGCTTACCCTCGAGCGGGAGATCGGCGCGTGGATTGATGCCTACCGACCCGAGGTCGTGGCCGTCGAGCGGGTGTTCAGCCAGCACAACGTGCGCACCGTCATGGGCACCGCGCAGGCGGCCGCGGTCGCGCTCACGACCGCCGCGCGTGCCGGCGTGCGGGTCGGGCTGCACACCCCGAGCGAGGTGAAGGCCGCCGTGACCGGGTCCGGGCGGGCGGACAAGGCACAGATCGGGACGATGGTGACGCGGCTGCTCTCGCTCTCCTCGGCGCCGCGTCCGGCGGACACCGCCGACGCCCTCGCGCTGGCGATCTGCCACATCTGGCGCGGCAGCGCGCTCGCCCGCCTCGACGCCGAGGCCGCCGGCCACGACCGGCGCGGCGGCGCTCGGCCGCGGAGCCGGAAGGCGGTGCTGCGGTGATCGCCTCCGTCTCGGGCACCGTGATCGCGACGACCGGCGAAACGGCGGTGATCGAGGTGGGCGGGGTCGGCCTCGCGGTGCACTGCACGCCGGCCACGCTGGCCACGCTGCGGACCGGTACGCCGGCCCGGCTCGCCACCAGCCTGGTGGTGCGCGAGGACTCGTTGACGCTGTTCGGCTTCGCCACCGACGACGAGCGTGCGGTGTTCGAGATCCTGCAGGGCGTGACCGGGGTCGGCCCGCGACTCGCACAGGCCGTGCTCGCCGCGCACTCGCCGGACGCGGTGCGCTCGGCCGTTGCGACCGAGGACGTCGGGGCGCTGATGCTCGTCAACGGCATCGGGCGCAAGGGAGCGCAGCGTCTCGTCCTGGAGCTCAAGGACAAGCTCGGCCAGGCGACGACCGCGGCCACGGTGGTGCGCCTGCCGGGGCGGGCCGGGCCGGGCGCGTGGCGCGACCAGCTGCGTTCCGCGTTGCTCGGGTTGGGCTGGAGCAGCCGCGAGGTCGATGACGCTCTCGTCGCGGTCGGGCCCGAGGCGGAGGCGGCCCAAGCGGTCGGCGATGATCCGGACGTCGCCGTACTACTCCGCTCGTGCTTGCAGATGCTGAGCCGGGCATGACGCGGGAGGGCAACCTGGTGTCGGCGGTCGCCGACGATGACGACGACGTCGTCGACGCGGCTCTGCGTCCGAAGCGGCTGGCCGACTTCGTCGGGCAGGAGCGGCTGCGCGAGCAGCTCTCACTGATCCTGGACGCGGCGAAGCGGCGCGAGCGGGTGCCGGACCACGTCCTGCTGGCCGGCTCGCCGGGACTCGGCAAGACCACGCTGGCGATGATCATCGCCGCGGAGCTCGGTGCGCCGCTGCGGATCACCAGCGGGCCTGCGATCGAGCGTGCGGGCGACCTGGCCGCGTTGCTGTCCACCCTCGCGGAGGGCGAGGTGCTGTTCCTCGACGAGATCCATCGGATGGCCCGCCCGGCCGAGGAGATGCTTTACGTCGCGATGGAGGACTTCCGGGTCGACGTCGTGGTGGGCAAGGGCCCGGGCGCGACCGCGATCCCGCTCGACGTCGCGCCGTTCACGCTGGTCGGCGCCACTACCCGGGCCGGCATGCTGCCCGGTCCGCTACGGGACCGGTTCGGCTTCGTGGCGCGCCTGGACTTCTACTCCGCCGGCGAGCTCGAGCGGGTGCTCACGCGGAGCGCGGCGCTGCTGGGCGTCGACCTGACGCCGGACGCGGCGGAGGAGATCGGCGGGCGGGCCCGTGGGACGCCGCGGATCGCCAACCGCCTGCTGCGCCGCGTTCGGGACTACGCCGAAGTGCGCGCGGACGGACGGATCACTCGTGAGATCGCCCGGGCGGCGCTCGAGGTCTACGACGTCGACGAGCTCGGCCTGGACCGGCTCGACCATGCCGTGCTCGACGCCCTGCTTCGGCGCTTCGGGGGCGGTCCGGTCGGCCTCACCACGCTCGCGGTGGCGGTCGCCGAGGAGTCGGAGACGATCGAGACCGTCGCTGAGCCGTTCCTGGTCCGGGCCGGGCTGCTGGTCCGGACGCCCAGAGGGCGGGTGGCGACCCCGGCGGCGTGGGCGCATCTCGGCCTGGCACCGCCCGCTACGGCGAGTGCGCCGAGCCTGTTCGACGTCGACGACCCGGGGGTCATGGTCGATCTCACCGAAGGGGATTCAGCGGTGTTGGGCGCGCAAACCGGTGACACCGGCACGTAGACTCGTTGCCGCTGTCCGGCCCGTGCCGCGACGCCCCTGACGATGGAGGACCGAATCCGGTGCACGTGAGTCATACGACGCTGGGCACCATCCTGGCCGCGACGTCGAAGAGCAGTGGCAGCAGCAGCGGGTTGTCCCTCATCATCCTGGTCGCGATCTTCGGACTCGCGTACTTCCTGTTCATCCGCCCGGCCAGGAACCGACAGCGCCAAGCCGCCCAGCAGCGCCGCAAGGTCGATGTCGGTGACGAGGTGACGACGACGGCGGGGCTGATCGCGACCGTCGTGGCGGTCGGTGACGACGAGCTCACGCTCGAGGTCGCGCCCGGCGTCCAATGTCGCTACCTGCCGGCCGCGATCCTGCGCGTCAACACCCCCGAGCCCGAGCCGTCGGCCGAGGGCCCGGATGCCTCGACCCACGAGGTGATCGAGGACCCCGACGCCACGGCGCACGACGCCGGTGCCGAGTCGGACGACCCGCCAAGCCCTGCCGAGCCGGCCGACGACATCCCCGACGAGTCGGCGTCCGCGTAGCCCTGCGCGCTGACCGCGCCGCGACGCACAACCTGGAAGGCAGATCTCTGTGGCAGCACCGGTGAAGCAAAGGCCGTTACGGACCCTTGCCGTGACCGGCGTGGCGCTGGTGGGGCTCTACCTCGGAGTGTTCCTCGGCCCGACCCAGACACCGCACCTTGGCCTCGACCTGCGCGGCGGCACCGAGATCACGCTGACCGCGCACCCGATCGGCAACGGCAAGGTGACCAAGAGTGCGCTGAACCAGGCGGTCAACATCATCCGCCAGCGCGCCAACGGCGCCGGCGTCTCGAACGCCAGCGTGAACACCCAGGGCAGCGACAACATCGTCGTACAGGTGCCGGGCAAGGGCCACTCGGTGCTCAAGCAGGTCGGCCAGACCGCGCTGCTGAGGTTCCGGCAGGTGCTGCAGTTCGGGAGTGCGACGCCGACCCCGACCACCTCGGCGACGCCGTCGGCGTCTCCTAGCTCGAGCAAGTCCTCCGGCACGCACACCAAGAAGCACAGCAAGCACGGCACGTCGGGCAAGCACTCGACGAAGTCCAAGCCGCACAGCTCGCCCACATCGACACCGAGCAGCTCGAAGTCGTCGAGCGGTGACGCCGTGTCGTCGGTGCTGAAGAAGCACAAGGGCAAGTCGTCGCCGAGCCCGTCGTCGACGCCGAGCGCAACGTCGACGCCGACCGCCACGGTTTCTCCGACTCCGACGCCGACCAGCACCGCGGGGCTCACGCCGACCGGGCTGGTCAACACGCCGCTCCCGGGTAGCCAGTCGCCGACGTTGTCGGCCGCGTTCACCAAGTCGTTCACCAACTGGAACTGCGCGAAGCACCCGAACCCGACGAACGGCGACGACAACCCGAACGACTACATCATCGCGTGCGACACCAGCGGCGCACTCGGCGAGAAGTACCTGCTCGCACCGGCCGCGGTCGAAGGCACCCAGGTGAGCGGCGCCTCCAGCGGGCTCAGCAACACGAGCTCCTGGCAGGTCAACCTGACGTTCAACAGCAGCGGTTCCTCGGCCTGGTTCAACGTGACCAAGAAGGCGTACGAGACCAGCACGGGCGGCGCGAACAATGACAGCACCTGCACACCGCCGAAGGGCTGTAACGCCGTGGCGATCGTCCTCGACGGGGTCGTGCAGTCGGCGCCCACCATCCAGGACGACGGCATTCCCGGCGGCTCCGCGCAGATCACGGGAAGCTTCTCCCAGTCCCAGGCGAACAACCTGGCCAACATCCTCAAGTACGGCGCGCTGCCGCTGAAGTTCGACCCGTCCGACGTCCAGTCGGTCTCGGCGTCGCTCGGCAGCCAACAGCTGCACGGCGGGCTGATCGCCGGCATCATCGGCCTCGCGCTCGTGATCCTGTTCTCGCTGCTGTACTACCGGGCGTTGGGCCTGGTCACGGTCGGCAGCCTCGCGGTTTCCGGCCTGATCCTCTACGCCGTCACGACGTTGCTCGGCCAGTCGTCGGTGCACTACACCCTGTCGCTTCCGGGCATCGCCGGCTTCATCGTCGCGGTCGGCATCACCGCCGACTCGTTCGTGGTCTTCTTCGAACGACTACGCGACGAGATCCGGGAAGGCAGACGGTTGCGCAGCGCGGTCGAACGCGCCTGGCCGCGGGCCAGACGCACGATTCTCTCGGCCGACACCGTGTCCCTGCTGGCCGCCGTGGTCCTCTACCTGGTCTCGATCGGCGACGTACGAGGCTTCGCCTTCACCCTGGGCATGTCGACGTTGTCCGACCTGTTCATCGTCTTCTTCTTCACCAAGCCGCTTCTGACCCTGCTCTCGCGCCGACCTGCCTTCGACTCCGGCAAGGCATGGACCGGGATCGGCCGGGAGCGGATCGGGGTCACCCGTGACGAGGCGGACGAGCCGCCGACACGACCGAGCCGCCGGTCCCGAACGAACCCGACGGAGGCCTGAGCGATGGCCCGCACTCGCGACTCGCTCGCCACCCGCCTGTATCGCGGTGAGGTCTCGTACGACTTCATCGGGCACCGCCGGCGGTGGTACGCGATGTCCGGCGTGGTCATGCTGGTCGGCATCATCAGCCTCGCGATCCGCGGGCTGAACCCGTCGATCGACTTCAGCGGTGGTGCGCAGTTCCAGGGCCCGCTGCACGGGCACACGGTGACCCAGCTGCGCAGCGTGGTGTCCGCGCAGGGTGTCAATCCCGACGTCGTCGTGGTCACCGGCAGTGGGGCGGCGCAGCGCTTCGACGTCCAGACCAAGACACTGACCATCAACCAGACCACGAACGTGTCGAACGCGCTGGCCAAAGAGGTCGGTGTCAACGTCAACAGCCTGGACATCACGACGGTCGGGTCGACGTGGGGAAGCCAGATCACCCACAAGGCGATCCTCGGCCTGGTCATCTTCCTGGTCGCGGTCATCATCTATCTGTCCGTGCGCTTCGAGTGGAAGATGGCCCTCGCGGCGATCATCGCGCTGCTGCACGACCTCATCGTCACGGCAGGGGTCTATTCGCTGTCCGGCTTGCAGGTCAGCCCATCGACCGTGATCGCGTTGCTGACGATCCTCGGTTACTCGCTCTACGACACCGTGGTCGTCTTCGACAAGGTCCGCGAGAACACCGCCAGCATTGCGGGCGGCAGCCGGATGACGTTCAGCCAGGCCGCGAACCTCGCCGTCAACCAGACCCTGGTCCGGTCGATCAACACCTCGGTCATCGCGTTGCTGCCGGTGATCGGATTGCTCGTCATCGGCGCTGGGCTGCTCGGTGCCGGATCGTTGAACGACCTGTCGCTCGCGCTGCTGATCGGTCTGGCGTCCGGCGCGTACTCCTCGATCTTCATCGCGACCCCGCTGCTCTGCGAGTTCAAGGAGCGCGAGTCGACCTACCAGCAGCTGGCCAAGCGGGTCGCCAGTCGGCAGGCGAAGGAAGCCCGCGACGTGGCCGGGCTCACACCGGCAACGGTGGGTGCGCCGGTCCGAGCGGCACAGCCGGCTCGGCCCGCCGCCGAGGTACGGCCGGAGGAGCCATCGCAGCCCTACGGCGACGATGACGACGACGTCGACGCCGCCGTACCCTCGCAGCCGCCGCGCACGGGTGCGCCGCCGCGTGCCGGCGCCCGCCCGCAAGGCCAGCGGCGTACCGGCCGGGGGTCGCGGCCGGGTGGCCGCGGCAACCGCTCGCGCAAACGCCGGTGAGCCCGCTCGACCTCGACGCCCTGTTGCGGTCGAGGGTCCGCGACATCGCGGACTTCCCGGATCCCGGGATCGCGTTCAAGGACATCACGCCGTTGCTCGCCGACCACACGGCCTTCGCTGCCGTGATCGACGCGATCGTCGTACACCATGGCCGCGGGACGATCGACAAGGTGGTCGGCATCGAGGCACGGGGCTTCATCCTTGCCGCGCCGGTCGCCTACCACTTCGGGGCCGGGTTCGTCCCGATGCGCAAGGCCGGCAAGCTGCCCGGCCCGACGTTTGCCGAGTCCTACGCGCTGGAGTACGGCGAGGCAACCATCGAGGTGCACAAGGACGCCTTCGACCCGGGGGACCGGGTGCTGATCGTCGACGACGTGCTGGCGACCGGCGGCACGGCCGCCGCGGCGTCCCGGCTGGTCGAGCGCGCCGGCGGCGTCGTCGCCGGCTGCAGCGTCCTGGTCGAGCTGGGCGCGCTCGGGGCCAGGAAGCGGCTCACCGACCTCGACGTCCACGCGCTGCTCACGTACTAGCCGCGGGCGTCGGTCGCACGGACGGCGGGGCGCGCCGCGTCGGCGGGAACGCCGGGCACGCTGAGATCGTTAGACTGGGAAAGCGAGTCTCACGAAGGGCTGATGCGTGACGAGCGACGTCGTTCCGGTAGCGGATGACGTCCTGCCCGCTGCCCAGACCCCGACCGCCGAGCCCGCCGCGGGCGCCCGGGTGCGAGCCCGGCTCGGTCGGCTCGCCGGGTCGAAGGACGCCCCGCCGCCCGAGCTCGAGCCGCTGCTGAAGGTCCTGCGCGCGAACCACCCCAAGGCCGATGCCCGGCTCGTGATCCGGGCCTACGAGGTCGCGGAGCGCTGCCACCGGGGCCAGCAGCGCCGCAGCGGTGAGCCCTACATCACCCATCCGCTCGCCGCGGCGACGATCGTCGCGGAGCTCGGCATGGAGGCGCCGACGCTGTGCGCCGCGCTCCTGCACGACACCGTTGAGGACACCGCCCTCTCGATCGCCGAGGTCACGCGCGACTTCGGCGAGGAGGTCGCCCGGCTGGTCGACGGGGTGACCAAGCTCGACAAGGTCCGCTACGGCGACTCGGCCGAGGCCGAGACGATCCGCAAGATGGTCGTCGCGATGGCCCGCGACCCCAAGGTCCTGATCGTCAAGCTCGCCGACCGCCTGCACAACATCCGCACCGTGTCATGGCTGCCGCCGGACAAACAGCAGCGGATGGCCAA
>DATJSI010000078.1 GCA_035504215.1 Mycobacteriales bacterium | reverse complement strand
AACCGGATCGGCGGGAAGCTGCCGTTGGTGAGGTGCGGGCTGGCAAGGCCGCAGGGAGCGCCGCAGGCTGGCGCCTGCAAGCGACCGAGAACGCCGCCAGCGTGCGCCTCACCAACGGCAGCGACTATTTAAGAACGAGGCCGATGCCTATGACACAGCCGAACCAGATCACGCCGCAGACGATCGTCAGCCGGTCGAGGTTCTTCTCGACGACGGAGGAGCCGGACAGCGTCGAGGAAACACCACCGCCGAACAGGTCCGAGAGGCCGCCGCCCTTGCCGCGGTGGAGCAGGACAAGCAGCATCAGCAGGAGGCTGACGATGATCAGGACGATCGACAACGCGGTCGCCATCAGATCAGGTCCCTCTCCTCGGGGAAGTGACAGGCCACTTCGTGACCGGGTGCGAGCTCGGTCAGCAGTGGTTCGACGGTACGGCAGATCTCCTGCGCTTTCCAACACCGGGTATGGAACCGGCAGGCGGGAGGCGGGTTCAGCGGGCTCGGCACGTCGCCCTTGAGCAGGATGCGCTCGCGCTTCTGCTCACGCTCCGGGTCGGGGACGGGGACGGCAGAAAGCAGGGCGTGCGTGTAGGGGTGCAGGGCGTGCTCGTACAGGTCGTTGTCGCTGGCCAGCTCGACGATCTTGCCGAGGTACATCACCGCGACGCGATTGGAGATGTGCCGGATCACCGACAGGTCGTGAGCAATGAAGACGTAGGTGAGGCCGAACTCCTTCTGCAGGTCGGAGAGCAGGTTCACGACCTGGGCCTGGATCGAGACGTCGAGAGCGGACACCGGCTCGTCCGCCACGATCATCCGTGGGCGGAGGGCGAGGGCGCGCGCGATGCCGATGCGCTGGCGCTGGCCACCCGAGAACTCGTGCGGGTAGCGGTTGTAGTGCTCGGGGTTGAGCCCGACCAGTTCCATCAGGTCTTGTACGGCGCGCTTGGTGCCGTTCTCGCTCTTGACGTTCTGGATCTCCAGCGGCGCGCTGATAATGGCGCCGACCGTGTGCCGGGGGTTCAGCGACGAGTACGGGTCCTGGAAGATCATCTGAATCTGCCGGCGCAGCGGTCGCATCCGCCTGGTGCTCGCGTGGGTGATGTCCGTGCCGTCGTAGACGATCGATCCGCCGGTCGGTTCCAGCAGCCGGCTGAGCATCCGGCCGGTGGTGGACTTGCCGCAACCGGTCTCGCCGACCACCCCCAGGGTCTCGCCCTTGTTGACCGAGAACGAGATGCCGTCGACTGCCTTCACGGCACCGATCTTGCGGCGGATGAAGATGCCCCGGGTGACCGGAAAGTGCTTCTCCAGCCCCTTGACGTCGAGCAGCACCTCGCCGTTGCGAGACGCGGTCGCCGCCGCCGCGGGGGCGCTGCTCGGCGGGTTGTCAGGCGCGGCCGCCGTCGGCTCGTTGCTCATGTCGGTCATAGCAGCGACGCCACCTCGGAGTTGAAGATCTCGCGTCGTTTCTCGGCCGGCAGGTGGCAGGCAACCAGGTGACCCGGCATGCTCTCGGCCAGCTTCGGCCGCACCTCGCGCTCCTTGCCGCCGTTGAGCTCGGCATAAGCACAGCGGGGATGGAACGGGCAGCCGGGCGGCACATTGATCAGCGACGGCGGGTTGCCAGGGATGGGCTGCAGCCGATCGACGCCGGTGCGGTCGAGCCGGGTCACCGAACCGAGCAGGCCCCAGGTGTAGGGGTGCTCGGGGCGATAGAAGATGTCGTTGACCGTGCCGTACTCCACGGCCTGGCCGGCGTACATCACCAGTACGTCGTTCGCGAGCTCGGCCACGACGCCGAGGTCGTGGGTGATGATGATGATCGCGGAGTTGAACTCCTTCTGCAGATCGCGCATCAGGTCCAGGATCTGCGCCTGGACCGTGACGTCGAGCGCGGTCGTCGGCTCGTCGGCGATCAGCAGTGACGGGTTGCACGACAACGCCATCGCGATCATCGCGCGCTGGCGCATACCGCCGGAGAACTGGTGCGGGTAGCTGTCGACGCGGCGGGACGGCTCGGGGATCCCGACCAGGTCGAGCAGCTCGATCGCGCGGTTGCGCGCGACCGTCTTGCTCACGTGGTTGTGCACGCGGTAGGCCTCGGCGATCTGGCTGCCGACCCGGTAGTACGGGTGCATCGCCGACAGCGGATCCTGGAAGATCATCGCCATCGTCGAGCCGCGCATCCCGCGGACCTCTTCGGGATCGGCTGCGACCAGCTCCTTGCCGTCGAGCCAGATCTCGCCCGACACCCGGGCGTTGCGGCGGTTGTGCAGGCCGAGAATGCCAAGGCTGGTGACGCTCTTACCCGAGCCGGACTCGCCGACGATGCCGAGCGTCTTGCCCCGCTCCAGGGTGAACGACAGCCCGTCGACCGCCTTCACCAGGCCGTCGTCGGTCGGAAAGTGGATGTGGAGGTCCCGGACGTCCAGGTAGGCGGTCGGGCGGCCGACGACAGCCTGGACGTCGGGTACGGCGGGGTCCGGTGCAGCCGCTGTTGGGGAGGTGATGGCGCGCCTCGCTCAGGAGTAGGTGACCCGTGGGTCGACGTACGCGTATGCGATGTCGACGATGATATTGGCAATCACCACGAAGAAGGCAGCAAACAGGGTCACTCCGAGCACGACCGGCATGTCCCGGCTTCCGATCGAGATGATCGCGAGCTTGCCGATCCCGACGAAACCGAAGACCTGCTCGGTGAGCACCGCACCGCCGAGCAGCAGGCCGACGTCCAGACCGAAGATCGTGACGATCGGCGTGATCGCCGAGCGCAGGCCGTGCTTGAAGATCACCCGACGCTCCGGCAGCCCCTTGGCACGCGCGGTCCGAACGAAGTCCTCGGACATCGTCTCGAGCATGGTGGAGCGGGTCAGCCGGGCGTAGAGCGCGGCATAAAGGAAGGCAAGGCAGACCCAGGGCAGAAGGAGGTTCCGGGCCCAGGACAGCGGGTTCTGCGTGAAGCCGACGAAGTGGACGTTGGGAAGGATCCGTAACCAGTGCGGGCCGTAGCTGAAGATCGCCAGCGACAGCAACCCGGTGAAGTAGATCGGCAGCGAGACCCCGGCCAGCGCCACCGACATGGCCGCCCGGTCGAAGATCGATCCCTTGCGCAGCGCGGAGACGACACCGGTGGCCACACCGGTGACCAGCCAGATGATCGACGCACCGACCGCGAGCGAGATGTCGACCGGCAGATCCGAGGTGATCTCGGACCACACGGGCTCGTTGTTGATGAAGGAGAAGCCCAGGCAGGGACGGTGACACACGTCCGCCGCGACGCCGGTGCCGTAGGTGCGCCCGACGAAGATCCCCTTCATGAAGTCCCAGTACTGGGTCCAGAACGGTTTGTTCAGGCCGAGCTTCTCAGAGACCGCGGCAATCGTCGCCGGGCTCGGGCTGCGCCCCGCGTAGAGGGCCGCGGGGTTGGAGTGCAGGTGCTTCGGCAGCGCGTAGAACAACCAGAACGTGATGATCGAGATCACGATCAAGACGATCACGCCACCCACCGTGCGGCGGATGAGGAACCTGATCACGGCGACTCCTGCAACGAGCTAAGGGATCCGCGGGTCGCGGACCCCAGATGCGGTGCGCGGGGCCGGCCCGAAGGCCGGCCCCGCGACACTGCTGTCATCGATCAGCCACCGACACCAACGGTGCGGAGGTCGACGATGCCGAACTCAGGCTCGATGTAGACGTTGGTCAGCCGGCTGCTGAACAGGTCGAGAGCCTTGTCATAGGTGAACGGAACATCACAGGCGTCCTTCAGGACGGTCTGGTCCACCTGCTGCCA
Source organism: Mycobacteriales bacterium (assembly GCA_035504215.1). Lineage (NCBI taxonomy): Bacteria > Bacillati > Actinomycetota > Actinomycetes > Mycobacteriales > Mycobacteriales bacterium. The sequence continues at coordinate 183 of DATJSI010000078.1, read as the reverse complement.
GTACGGGTACTCCGCAGACGGGCTGGTCTGCTGGAGCGCCTGGTTGATCAGCGAGGTGATCTTCGGGTCGCTGCAGGCACCGTAGTTGCTGTTGCCCTGAGCGAGGATCTTGCGCGGGTCGACGATGTTCTCGAAGAACCCGTACGGAGCCGGCCAGTCCGGGCCCCAGCCGGCGAACGCCAA
>DATJSI010000077.1 GCA_035504215.1 Mycobacteriales bacterium | reverse complement strand
GCGACGTCAATGACCAGTCCGAGGTGGCCAGCGTGGCCGCGATCTCGGCCCAGGACCCCGCGATCGGCGAGCTGATCGCCGAGGCATTCGCCAAGGTCGGCAAGGACGGCGTGATCACCGTCGAAGAGGCTCAGACGATGGGCCTCGAGCTCGAGTTCACCGAGGGGATGCAGTTCGACAAGGGCTACATCTCGCCGTACATGATCACCGACGCCGAGCGGATGGAGGCCGTCCTGGACGACGCCTACATCCTGCTCCACCAGCTCAAGATCAGCTCCGTCAGCGACCTGCTGCCCTTGCTCGAGAAGGTCGTGCAGTCCGCCAAGCCGCTGCTCATCGTCGCCGAGGACGTCGAGGGTGAAGCGCTCTCGACCATCGTGGTCAACAAGATCCGCGGCACGTTCTCCGCGGTCGCTGTGAAGGCGCCCGGCTTCGGCGACCGGCGCAAGGCGACGCTCGCCGACCTGGCGATCCTGACCGGCGCGCAGGTCGTCTCGGAAGAGGTCGGCCTCAAGCTGGACGCGGTCGGCCTCGAGGTGCTCGGCCGGGCCCGGCGGGTCACGGTCACGAAGGACACAACGACGATCGTCGACGGGGCGGGCAAGGCGCAGGAGATCGAGGACCGGATCCGCCAGATCCGCCGAGAGATCGACGACACCGACTCCGACTGGGACCGCGAGAAGCTGCAGGAGCGGCTGGCGAAGCTCTCCGGTGGCGTCGGCGTCATTCGCGTCGGGGCGCACACCGAGGTCGAGCTGAAGGAGAAGAAGCACCGGCTCGAGGACGCGATCTCGGCGACCCGCGCGGCGATCGAGGAGGGCATCGTCGCCGGTGGCGGCACCGCACTCATCGCAGCCGAGGCGACCCTCGACGGCGACCTCGGGCTCACCGGTGAGGAGGCGATCGGGGTCAAGGTCGTTCGTAGCGCCCTCGCCGAGCCCCTGCGCTGGATTGCGCAGAACGCCGGCGTGGAGGGCTACGTCGCCGTCTCGAAGGTGCGCGAGATGCCGGCCGGCCACGGTCTCAACGCGGCGACCGGGGAGTACGGCGACCTGATCGCGGCCGGGGTCATCGACCCGGTCAAGGTCACCCGTTCCGCGGTCCGCAACGCGGCAAGCATCGCCGGCATGCTGCTCACGACCGAGACGCTGGTCGTCGGTAAGCCCGAGGAGCCGGCCGCTGCGGCCGGTGGCGGCGGGCACGGGCACTCGCACGGCCCCGGCGGCCACGTCCACTGATCCCGTTTCGCAGGCCGCTTCGGCGTACCGACACGCGTCCGGTCGTGGGCCCCGCCCGCGCTGGTCGCTAGCCTTCGGCGGGTGGAGGCCGAACCGGATCTCGCGTCGCTGCTCGCCGCCGGCGAACGCGCGACCTTCCATGGGCCGCCAGGCTCGGCCGTCACCGACCTCGAACGCGCGGTCGGTGTCGCCCAACGCGACGGCCGCCGCGCCGAAGTCGCCGCCGCGGCCTGGCTGCTCGGTGTCGCCCTTTCGGCCTCGGGGCGTTACGGCGCGGCCCTCACCGTGCTCATCCCGCTGATCGAGGCGGGTGAAGGCAGCGCGGCCGACGAGCAGGTCGCCGAGCTGCGGTTGTTCGGCTCCCTGGCCGCGGCGACCGCCGCGAGCGTGCACCGGGGCCTGGGCCGCCACGCCGCGGCTCGCGAACTCGACATCCGCGGGCTCGCGCTCACCGACGGCTCCGAGGAGGCTCGGTTCGACTGCCTGCTCGGACTCGCCGCCGATGCGGTCGGCGTCGGTGACCTCGATGAGGCCCGCACGCGGTTCGTCGAGGCCGAGTCGATCGTGGAGGGTCACGGCGGCGACTGGTGGCGGCAGCGCGTGCGGCTGGGCTGGGCCCGCGCAGAGATCGCCCTGCTGGCCGAGGCGCCGGCCGACGCCACCGCCGCTGCCGCCGAGGCGGTCGCGGGCGCCGAGGCCGCTCGCGCGCCGCGACACGTCGCCAAGGGCTTGCTCTTCCAGGGCGTTGCGGAGCTGCAGTCCGGCTCGGCCGACGCGCTCTCCACGCTGCGCCGCGCGGCCGGGCTCGCCGAGGGCCTGTCGGCGTTGCCCCTGGTCTGGCAGGCCAGCGCGCTGGTCGGCGCGCTGGTGTCGGACGACGACCCGGCGGCGGGCGCCCGGGCGCTCGCGACCGCTCGCTCCGCCGTACTCTCGATCGCCGGCGACCTGTCCGCCGACCTGCGCGACGAGTGGCTCGCCCGGCCGAACGTCAGCGCGTTGCTCGAGGGCTGATCGGCGGCGAATCGCCCGTTCTGCGGGAACTCCCCATTCGCGGTGAAGTCGATCGGGGTTCCTGCCGATGTACTCCGTTGTGACCAGCGTGCTGATCTGCGATGACCTGCGCGCGGTGCGTGAAGGGCTGCGCCGCGCCGTCGAGTCGTTGCCGGGCGTCGACCGGGTCGATGCCGTGGCGAGTGGCGAGGAAGTGCTCGCGCGCTGGCCCGAGGATCGTCACGATCTGGTGCTGATGGACGTCCAAATGCCCGGTTTGGGGGGTGTCGAGGCGACCCGCCGGCTGGTCCGCGACCACCCCGAGGCCAACGTCGTGATGCTGACGCTGGCTTCCGACCGCGAGGCGGCCGCCGCTGCGATCGCCGGCGGTGCTCGCGGGTTCCTGCACAAGGACGTCTCCCGCGAGGAGCTGTGCGCGACGCTCGCCAACGTGTTGACCGTGACGGCGCTGTCGCCGGATACGCCGGTCGCCCACCTGGCGCGCGAGTTCGACGCCGATGCGCCGGTGCTCACCGAACGCGAGCGGCAGGTCCTGAAGGGCATGGCGGGCGGCAAGAGCAACGCCGAGATCGGTCGGGAGCTCTACCTGTCCGAGGACACGATCAAGACGCACGCGCGGCGGTTGTTCCGCAAGCTCGAGGTCGGCGACCGCGCCCACGCGGTTGCGGCCGGCTTCCGGCACGGCCTGGTGAACTGACCGCTCAGTCGTCCTCGTCCGCGGTGAGTACGCCGTCGACGAACCCTCGTGCGTAGTCCCAGCTGACATAGTCCGCCGGGTCCGGGCTGTATGCCGGCTCGTGCACGTGCGGCGAGCCGAGGTCGAGCAGGCTGCGAAGGTTGGCCCGCAGCAGCTCCCACGCGAAGTAGTGCGGCTCGCGGCAGTCCTCGCAGTCCACGACCAGGCCACGGACGCCGCGCGGCTCGAGCACCGCCTGGAACGCATCGAGATCCTGCATGTCCTCGAGCAGGTCCTGGCGTTCCTGGTCGGTCAACGGCTCGTCCGGCTCCTCGTCGCCCAGGGCGGCGGCGGGATCGGAGGGATCGCCCTCGAACGGGTCCCGCGGCACGTCGTCTCGCACGGACCAACGCTAGTGCAGGGACCCGCACTAGACTGAACAGTCTCGTCCGCGCCTGGGGAAGAAACTGGTGGTCATGGACCCGACGCTGCCGGCCAAGTTCGCCCCGCTGGGGCTGACCTTCGACGACGTACTCCTGCTCCCTGCGGCATCCGACCTGTTGCCGAGCGAGGCGGACACCACCACGCGGCTGTCCCGGTCGCTCACGCTCAACACACCGTTGCTGTCCAGCCCGATGGACACGGTGACCGAGGCCCGGATGGCCATCGCGATGGCGCGCCAGGGTGGCGTCGGCGTCCTGCATCGCAACCTGTCGGTCGAGGACCAGGTCATCCAGGTCGACATCGTCAAGCGCTCCGAGGCCGGCATGGTGACCTCGCCGGTTACGTGCTCGCCGGACGACACCATCGCCGCAGCCAACGCGCTGATGGGGCGCTATCGCATCTCCGGCGTGCCCGTCACGGACCAGGACGGGGTGCTGCTCGGCATCGTCACCAACCGTGACATCCGCTTCGAGCGGGACACGTCCCGGCTGGTGCGCGACGTGATGACGCCGATGCCGCTGATGACCGCGCCGCTCGGCGTCGGCCACGACGACGCGCTCGCCCTGCTCCGCCGGCACAAGGTCGAGAAGCTGCCGATCGTCGACTCGGCCAACCGGCTGCGCGGGCTGATCACGGTCAAGGACTTCGCCAAGAGCGAGGAGTATCCCCGGGCGACCAAGGACGCAGCCGGCCGGCTCGTCGTCGGTGCCGCGGTCGGCGTGGGCGAGGACGGGTTCAAGCGCGCGATGGCGCTCGTTGAGGGCGGCGTGGACTTCCTCATCGTCGACACCGCCCACGGACACTCGCGCGCGGTGCTCGAGACCGTCGCGCGGCTCAAGGCGTCCGTCGCCGTCGACGTGATCGGCGGCAACGTGGCGACCGCAGCCGGTGCGCAAGCCCTGATCGACGCGGGTGTCGACGCGGTCAAGGCCGGCGTCGGCCCGGGCTCGATCTGTACGACGAGGGTGGTGGCCGGGGTCGGCGTACCGCAGATCACCGCGATCTACGACGTCGCGAGCGCCGCGCAACCGGCCGGCGTCCCGGTCATCGCGGACGGCGGGATGACCTACTCGGGCGACATCGCCAAGGCGATCGCCGCCGGCGCGGACACGGTCATGTTGGGCTCTCTGCTCGCGGGCTGCGAGGAGTCACCCGGCGAGCTGCTGTTCGTCAACGGCAAGCAGTTCAAGTCCTACCGGGGGATGGGCTCGCTCGGCGCGATGCAGTCCCGCGGCCAGGCGCGGTCGTTCTCCAAGGACCGCTACTTCCAGGATGACGTGCTCTCCGACGAGAAGCTCGTGCCGCAGGGCATCGAGGGCCAGGTGCCCTACCGCGGTCCGCTCGCGGCGGTCGCACATCAACTGGTCGGTGGCTTACAGGCCGGCATGGGCTTCGTCGGCGCGCGCACCATCGCCGAGCTCCAGCAGGCGCAACTGATGCGAATCACGGCGGCGGGTCTGAAGGAGAGCCACCCGCACGACATCACCTTGACGACCGAGGCGCCGAACTACACCGCCCGATGATGTCCGACAGCGTCGAGATCGGTCTCGGCCGGTCCGCCCGGCGGGGCTTCTCGCTGGCTGACGTCGCGATCGTTCCGTCGCGCCGCACGCGCGATGCCAACGTCGTGTCACTGACCTGGCAGATCGATGCGTACCGCTTCGACCTTCCGCTCGTGGCGCAGCCCTCGGACGCGACGATGTCGCCCGCGTCGGTCGGTGAGGTCGGCCGGGCCGGTGGGCTCGGCGTGCTCGACGCGGAAGGCTTGTGGACCCGGTACGACGACCCGACGCCGCTGTTCGTCGAGCTGGCCGGTCTCGACCCGCTGGCGGCCACGACCGAGCTCCAGCGGATCTACGCCGAGCCGGTGCAGGACGAGTTGATCGGACGCCGGATCAAGGAGATCCGCGACACCGGTGCCGTGACCGCGGTGCGGGTCTCGCCGCAGCACACGCTGCGCTATGCACCGGCGATCCTTTCGGCCGGCGTCGATCTGCTCGTCATCCAGGGCACGATCGTCTCCGCCGAACATGTGTCGGCGTCTGCCGCGCAGCCGCCGTTGAACCTCAAGACGTTCATCGCCGACCTCGACGTACCAGTCATCGTCGGTGGCTGCATCAACTACCAGACCGCGTTGCACCTGATGCGGACGGGCGCAGCGGGCGTGATTGTCGGGACGGCTGCGGACGACTGGTCGACGACCGGGTCGGTGTTGGGCATCGAAGTGCCGATGGCGACCGCGATCGTCGACGCGGCGAGCGCGCGCCGCGACTATCTCGACGAGACCGGCGGCCGCTACGTGCACGTGATCGCGGCCGGCGGCATGCAGACCAGCGGCGATATCGCGAAGGCGCTCGCCTGCGGCGCGGACGCCGTGATGCTCGGCGAGATGCTCGCGATGTCCTCGGACGTGCCGGCGCGCGGCGCCTGGTGGCACGCATCGGCCTCGCACCCGAACCTGCCGCGTGGGCGTTACTCGGGACCGAGCGAGGACTGGCCGGTGGGCTCGCTGGCGGACGTGTTGAACGGCGCCGCAACCAACCCGGACGGCGTACTGAACCTGTTCGGCGCGTTGCGTCGGGCGATCGCGAAGGCCGGCTACAGCGACCTCAAGGAGTTCCAGCGGGTCGAGCTCGTCGTCCGCCCCGACCGCTGATCTTCGCCTTCGACGCCACTCGCCACGGCGTGTCGCTACGACCCGCCGGGTGCGCGGTCACGAGCGCGAAGATCAGCGAAGGGCCGCCCGCAGGCGAGCGATCGTCGTGTCGGTGTCGGCCAGCATCTCCCGCCACGTCCAGCGCACCACCCGCAGCCCGAGTTGCTCGAGCCGCTCCTGCCTGAGCTTCTCGGCGCGGACGGTGGCGATGTCGTCGTACTTGGCCATCCCGTCGGCCTCGCCGATCAGGCCGTGGCGGCGCCAGAAGAAGTCCACCCGGTAGCTTGCCGGTCCGGTGTCGATCGCCACCTGAAGCTCTGGCGCGGGCAGCTTTCGCTCGTGCATGACAGCGCGGGAGGCCGACTCCAACGGCGACTCTGCCCGAGAATCGAGGAACCGGAGCGCGTTCCGTGCCTTCCCGACGTCTGCCCAGCTCGAGCACTCGCCGAGCGTCTCCTCCAGACCATCGGTGCGCAGCCCGGTGCGAAGCACACCATCGCCCAGGACAACCGCGGCGCGAAACGCCGATGTTCGGGCGACGTCGACGAAGGTCCTTGCCATCGATGTCATCCGGGTATCGGCTTCCGTGCGGACCACGTGGTGTGGGGGCAGCGGCGCGATCCTGACCCTCGCGTTCGGCCCTCCGCGCCATGCGCCCCGAGCCCGGGTCGCAACGACGTATTGCGGCAGGCCGAGGAGCGGCAGCCCGAACAGCACTGCTGCCGACTCGTGGCTCGCGACGCAGTCGTCGAAGCAGAGCAGCAGCGCGTGGAGTGCAAGCCGGTGCGCGGCTACCCGATCGTTCCTTGCGATTCGACGCACACAGGACCCGACCACCACGCCTCGGTTCACCCGCTCGAGTACGCCCTCGGCGAGCAGGCGCTGAAGCTCGCGACGACTCACGCCGGCAGCGCCGGGTGCCGCTCGCAGGCGCGTCGGTCCCAGGCAGCCGACGCAGCCCGGGCCGAGTCGGCCGTGATCGCCCGGAGGAGGAGCTGCATGCATCCGGACAGCGTGCGCGACCGGCGTACCCGAGCCCGGGCGTCATCCACAGCGCCTGCTGATCTTCGCCTTCGACGCCACTCGCTACGGCGTGTCGCTACGACCCACCGTGTGCGCGGTCACGAGCGCGAAGATCAGCTGGAGCCGGCGTCGACGGCGCGAGCTGAACACGGTCAGGCGGATTGCTCGGCGTACCGGTCGCGGCAGCCGGGGTTGCAGAACCAGTAGTCGACGCCCTCGACCTGCAGGTGCGGGGTGTCGGAGCGTACGACCACGGTCATGCCGCACATCGGGTCGATCGCCTGCTTGTTCAGCGCGGGCATCTCGGGTGTGTGTGCCGTGAGCCCGTCGACGCGGATGGCCTGGATCACCTGGGCGAGGATCGACAACGCGATCTCCGACGGGGTGTGCGCCCCGATGTCGATCCCGGCCGGCGTCTTGATCCGCGCACGTTCGTCGTCGGCCAGGCCCATCGCCTCGAGCAGGGCATCGCCACGGCGACGACTAGCGACGATGGCGATCAGCCCGACCTGGGCGTCGAGTGCGGCACGGACGGCCTTCTCCTCGTCGTGCCCGAGGCTGCAGATGACCGTGGCAACCGCGCCCTGCGGTGACTGGTCGGGATCGGTGCGCGCCACCATGAAGCCGAGCGGAACGGCCAGCTCCGCGACCGCCTCGGCGATCGGCGTCGTACCGACGATCGAAAGGACATCGGGCGGGAACTGAGGCTCCAAGAAGATCTCCAATGCGCCGCCGGACAGGCACGGGTTCACTGTGACGTACGCGCCTGGCGCCTCCGGGAACGACTCCTCGCCACCGGGCAGCACCCGCAACAGGATCGCCTCACCGCGCTCGAGCGAGTTCAGCGCCGCCGTGCGCACCGACTCCTCGGCACACTGGCCGCCTACGAAGCCTTCCATCGTGCCGTCGGCGAGGATGATCGCGTCGTCGCCCGGGCGCGCGGAGGTCGGGTTCTCGGCCCGGACAACGGTTGCGTGCACGAAGGGCACCCGGCGTTCAGCCAGCTCGGTCATGCGGACCGCCATGCGGTGTGCCACGGTGCGCTCCTGCTCACTCGGTGGCCGGGTCTGCCGGTTCCTGCCACAAATCGCACCCCACGCTCCAACCGCTGTCAACGACCGTTCGGAGCAGGCCATTCCCCTTGCGCTGCCGGCGGATCGCGACCCGGGGTACGGCGAAGATCACCGGGCTACCCTTTGGATGTTCGCCATCCTTCGGAGGAGCGGCAGATGCGTGAGTTGCTGGACGACCTGGACCGCTGGCGCAGCCAGGGCAAGCGGGTCGCGATCGCGCGGGTGGTCGACATCGAGGGATCAGGCCCGCGCGAGCCGGGTGCCGCGATGGCGGTCACCGAGGACGGCGTGATCGCCGGCTCGGTCTCCGGTGGATGCGTGGAGGGTGCGGTGGTCGAGGCTGCACTGGAGTCACTTTCGACCGGAGAGCGTCGGATGCACACCTTCGGCTACTCCGACGACGACGCGTTCGCGGTAGGCCTCACGTGCGGCGGCACGATTCACATCTTCGTCGAGCCGCTCGACTGGTAGTCCGTGTCGCTCTACGAAGACCTCGCCTCGGCGACGCGGTCGGAACGACCGGTTGCGCTCGCGACCGTGATCGAAGGACCGAACGCCGGCGCGAAGTTGCTGGTGTCACCCGACGTTCCACCGGAAGGCTCGCTCGGCGATCCCGACCTCGACCGGGTCGTTGCCCGCGATGCGAGCGGCGAGCTCGCCGCCGGCCTGAGCCGGGTACGCCGGTACGGTCCGCACGGCGAGGCTCGACAGGACGAGGTCGCGGTCTTCATCGAGTCCTTCGTCCCGCCACCCCAGATGGTGATCTTCGGCGCGGTCGACTTCACCGCTGCGTTGGTCCGGGTGGCGAAGATCCTCGGCTTCCGCGTGATTGTCTGCGATGCGCGGCCGGTGTTCGCGACGCGAGCGAGGTTCCCGACCGCCGACGAGATCGTGGTCGACTGGCCCAACCGTCTGCTCGAGCGGATCGGCCCCAACCTCACCCGGCGGGATGCGATCTGCGTGCTCACGCACGACATCAAGTTCGACGTACCCGCGATCGTTGCGGGACTCGAGACCGCGGCCGGCTATATCGGCGCGATGGGCAGCCGGCGTACCCATGCCGAGCGCCTGCTCCGGCTGAAGGAGGCCGGCGTCGACGACGCGAGCCTTCGGCGGCTGCACGCGCCGATCGGTCTGGACATCGGGGCCCGGACCCCTGAGGAGACCGCGGTGTCGGTGTGCGCGGAGATCATCGCGCTGCGCAACGGGATGAACGACGTCCGGCCGCTTGGCGCGACCGAAGGGCCGATCCACCGCCGCGGATAGAGGTGCTCAGAGCATCGTGAGAAGCAGGTAGCCCATCGTGATGTTCATTGCGATCTGACAGCACATGACGGTGTGCGGGGCAAGCAGGTCCGGGTCGTCGGGCTTCGTTTGTGACGAGAGCCGGTCGACCAGGACGATCGTCGAGATGACGAGGAAGGCGATCAGCGCCAGACCGATTGTCGGGAGTCGCACGCCGGAAGCCGCCGAGCTGGTCATCGACATCGAGGCGGACGTGTGAGTCGGGCTGGCCGAGGCAGGGGCCGGAGCCGCGAGCATGTAGACCATCGCGCCGGCGGTCGCGATATGACGAGCGTGGGCACCGGACCGCAAGGGCGCCGGTCGCATACCCATCCGGCCTTCGACGGCACGGACCCCGAACCACCCGGTCGCCACGACGAAGACGATGATCCACGGGGTCGTGGTGGTGAGCCGTGCGGTCAGCATCCCGGCCATCGCGACGCCCATTGCGGCGTGCACCGCGTCGGCTGCGTAGTCGGTTCGGCGGTGTCGCGCGCGCGCCACGAGGATCCGGCCGGCGCAGTACGCCGCGACCGCGATCATGACGGCGGCGAGGGGATCGCTGATCCAGCTCGGAATCATGTCGGACCTGCCGCGGTTCGCCGGGCGGCCGTGGTTCCCGGCCAGTACGCGAGCGCGATGAGCGCGAGCAACGGCCCGCTGTTGGGATCTGTGCTCTGACCGCCCGCCAACCCGCCCAGCGCCTCGGCGAACAGCCAGATCGCCGCGGCGGTGATGAGCGCGCAGGCGACCGCCAGCCGGAGCGCGGGCGGCGGGCCGACAACGGCGAGGGCGATCAGTGCGAGCAGTGCACCGACGAACACGCAGACCGTGGTGCTGTGATGCCCGCAGACGCTCGCCGCATCGTTGCCGATCGCAGCCAGCCAGGCCGGTCGGCCACCGGACATTCCGGAGATGGCGTTGCGCAGCCCGGCGGCGGACCGGCTCGTGGCGTCGACGGCGAACCCGGCGAGGGCGAGCCACAGGGCGAGCCAGAGCCCGGCGGCTCCGCGAGAGCCGAGGCGGTCGACGGCGACCGAGCGACGTACTTCCTCGGGTCCGGTGGGCCACACCAGTACGGCAAGTACGGCGTAGAGCAGGGCGGCGCCCGGGCCTCCGAGCAACGGCCCGGCTCCGCCGGTCAGGATCCCGCCGAGTCCTTCTCCCAGCCACCACACGCCGAGCGCCCACACGATCGATGCGGCCAGAGCCGGGCGCAGTAGGGGTCGCCAGGCGATACCGAGTGCCAGCAGGATCTGGGTTGCCGCGAAGGCCGCGTTGGTCGGAGCCGGATGGCGGGTGACGAAGTCGGCGACCCGCGTGATCGGAGCCGCGACGAATGATGGGTTTCCCGCCGCGGAGGGTGCGAGGACGTCACGGCCGAACGCCGGCGTGAACATGTACGGCTGGAACTGCAGGATGCCGTCGACCAGCCACAGCGCGGCCAGCGCGAGCTGCAGGGCACGGCGAGGATCTGCGACCCGGAGCGTCGCCGATGCGGAGCGCTGCCACGGCACCGCCGCCGTACTCATGGCGTCGATCTTTGCAGCCGGTAGCGAGGTTGGGGAAGGCCGAAGCGGCCGCGGCCCGGATTCGATCTTGGCTGGGTAGCCTGCGCTCATGGCGGACAAGGACTTCGACGTCGTCGTCATCGGCAGTGGCTTCGGTGGCAGCGTCGCCGCGCTGCGCGCCGCCGAGAAGGGCTACCGGGTCGGCGTGCTCGAGGCCGGACGGCGGTTCAGCAACGACACGCTGCCCAAGACGAGCTGGCACGTGAAGGACTTCTTCTGGGCGCCGGCCTTCGGCTGGATGGGGATCCAGAAGATCACGCCGCTGACCGACGTCGTCTGCCTGTCCGGCGCCGGTGTCGGTGGCGGATCGCTGGTGTACGCCAACACGCTCTACACGCCGCTGGACGACTTCTTCGCCGATCGGCAGTGGGCCCACATCACCGACTGGAAGGCGGAGCTCGCCCCGTACTACGACCAGGCCGCGCGGATGCTGGGTGTGGTCGACAACCCGACCGACACTCCGGCCGATGTCGAGATGCGCGCGGTGGCCGAGGAGATGGGGGTCGGCGACACGTTCCGGCGTACCCCGGTCGGCGTCTTCTTCGGTGAGCCGGGCAAGACCGTGGAGGACCCGTTCTTCGGCGGTGCGGGGCCGCAGCGCACGGGGTGCATCGAGTGCGGCAACTGCATGATCGGCTGCCGGTTCAACGCGAAGAACCGGCTCGATCTCAACTACCTCTACTTGGCCGAGGGTCTCGGCGCGCGGATCGTGCCCGAGACCACGGCGTACGCCGTGCGGCCGCTGCCGGCCGGTGGCTACGCCGTGGACGCCCGTCACACGGTGCGCAAGCGGGAACGCCAGACCTTCACCGCCGACCAGGTGGTGTTCGCGGCCGGTGCGCTCGGGACCCAGCTGCTGTTGCACCGCATGCGCGACCAGGGGGTGCTGCCGAAGCTGTCGGCACGGCTCGGCGAACTGACCCGCACGAACTCCGAGTCCATCCTCGGCGCGCGCAGCCGCGATCCGGATGCCGACTACTCGACCGGTGTCGCCATTACGTCGTCGTTCCACCCGGACTCGCGGACGCATGTCGAGCCGGTGCGCTACGGCAAGGGCTCGAACGCCATGGGCCTGCTGCAGTCGGTGCTCACCGACGGGGGCGATGACGCGCCGCGCTGGCGCAAGGCGCTGCGGGAGATCGCCCGCAGCCCGCGCGACTTCGCCAAGCTGATGTGGCTGCGGCACTGGTCCGAGCAGACGATCATCGTGCTCGTCATGCAGTCGCTGGACAACTCACTGACGGTGTCGCGACGGCGCGGGCGTTGGGGTGACCGGCTCGTGTCGACCCACGGCGAGGGCGAGCCGAACCCGCGCTGGATCCCGGCCGGCAACGAGGTCGCTCGGCGGTTGGCGGAGCGGATCAACGGGATCCCGGGTGGCGCGGCCGGCGACCTCGCGAACATCCCGATGACCGCGCACATCATCGGTGGCGCCCCGATCGGCACCGGCATCGACGACGGGGTCGTGGATCCCTGGCAGCGGCTGTTCGGGTACGACGGGCTGTCCGTCATGGACGGCGCCGCAGTGACGGCGAACCTCGGCGTGAACCCGTCGCTCACGATCACCGCGCAGGCGGAGCGGGCGATGGCGTTCTGGCCGAACAAGGGCGAGGCCGATCCGCGACCGGCGCTGGGATCGGCGTACGCCGCGGTGGCGCCGGTGACGCCGGCGCATCCCGCCGTACCGCAGGACGCGCCCGCGGCTCTCCGCCTCCCGCACAGCGTCGGCTGACCCCGCACGTTTCAGCACACAACGCTCGGCGTAAATCGGGCAGCCGGCGCACGCGGTCAACTGTCGGGCGCGTTTCGGGGCGGTTGTGTGCTGAAACGAACGCGCTAGGCCGCGAGCAGGGCCGCGATGTGGTCGGCGATGTACGCCGGGTCGTCGAGCACACGTCCCGCCAGGTGACCACGACCACCCGCCAGCCGGCTCGAGTGAGGGCGTTCCAACGGCGGCGATCACGCTCGAAGGCGCCGCGGTCGCCGTGGAACTCGAAGCCGTCACATTCAAGGGCGATCCGTGCGGCCTCCCAGGCAAAATCGACCCGGCCGATCCACTGGCCGTCGGCGCCGAAGACGTTGTATTGCGGCGTAGGCAGCGGCAGCCCGGCGAGGACGACGCCAACGCGGGCGAGCGACTCCAGGATCGACTCGGCGAGTGGACAGATGAGGTCGGCGACCCGGATCGCAGCCGGCCGGCCGGGTCCGACCGCCAGCGCCCAGGCCGCGCGCTTGAAGTCGTCAGGCGTCAGCAAACCCAGCCGGCACATGCTGTCGCCGATCGCTACGGCTTCGGCTAGCGGAAGCGAGCGGGCGACGTCGAGCACCGTCCGCAATGGCGTGGTGACAAACGCCCCTCGGACCACCAGCACGTCTGCCGCAGGCAGCGAAGCCCGATGCAGGCGCACGCCGGGAGCGCAGTCGGCGCGGCGCCCGCGATCTCGAGGGGCGGTGACATGAAGGCTGGTCGGAGGCGTGCACACGCTCGCGCCGAGCCACGTGGCGGCCGACGCGTGGCTGACTGCGGCACGCATCGACCGGCTGATCCCTCTCGGGTCGGGGAGCGGATCACCGCTTCCAGCTCGGTAGACCCCGTGACCGATCCGCGTGATCGTGCCGGATCGAACCAGCTCGGTGAGCGTGCGACTGCTCACTCCCTGGCACAGCGCATCTCGACGCGTGAAAACCTCGCTCGCGAACATCGAGCCACGGTGGCGTTCGTTTGCGCGATCGGCGCGGCGACGACGAAGGGTGTGGACGGCGCGGTGCGAAGCCGTGGCGGTGGATCACCGTCGGTCATGAACGTTTCAGCACACAACGCTCGGCGTAAATCGGGCAGCCGGCGCACGAGGGCAGTTGTCGGGCGCGTTTCGGGGCGGTTGTGTGCTGAAACGTGCAGGAGAGGACGCCTAGCGGCGGGGGCCGGCCAGTCGGTCGAGCAGCGCGGAGCGGCGGCGCCAGGCGTTGAGCCGCGCCCTCGGGCCGCTGGGCAACCGGTGCGCCAGCCGGGCCATGCGGTGCTGCAGGAGCGCCCGGATCGTCACGTCGTCGAGGTCGACCGCGGTACGCCGGGCCCGCGGCACCGGCGGTCGCAGCGGCCGGTCGGCGTACCCGGCTCGTGGCCGCTTGATCGTGACAGCTCTCGCGTCGTAGCGGGCTCGGAGCGCGGTGCCGGTGACGAGCAGCCCGTCGCCGAACTCGCCGAGCGGAAGCGTGCGGTCGACGTCGTAGCCGAGGAACGACGCCAGCGTCGATGTCGGCGCCAGGACCTGCCGCCGCTCGTCACCCCGCAGGTGCGCCTCCCACTCGGTGACCGCAGCCGCATCGATCGCGCGGCCCGCGTCGGTGAAGCCCTCCGCGACGTTCGACGCCTGGATCTCGTGGTGGTCGAGAACCGCCTCGGACCAGTCCTCACCGAGCCACTCGAGAAGAGCGCGCGCCGCCGGCTCCGGCGTCGACACCAGATCCTCGTAGCGCAGCAACACGCATTGGTCGCCGAGCGCCATCGCCTCGTGCACCAGCCGTGCAGTCGAGCGCAGCCAGCCGCGGGTTGCGTGCGAGTAGGTACGCCGGAACCGCCGCCGCTGCGACGAGACGACCGCACCCGGGTGCCGCACGATCCCGACCACCTGGCAGTCGGGAAACATCCGTCGGGCCAGCTGCAGGTGCCAGACGTGGAACGGTGTCTTCTCTCCCCACCGCGGCTTGCCGCGCGACTGCGCGTACGCCGACAACAGGCCGCCGTAGAAGCCGGCGAGGGCGGCGTCGCGCGCCTCGTCAGTAAGGCCGAGGCTCGCACTCCAGCTACCCCCGAGCGACCAGTACGGCACCCACCGGTGCATCGCGGCGAGGCGCAGGAACCCGGTCTCGCCGGGAATCGCGATCCGCTCGTGGCTGTCGAGCATGAGGCGCAGCAGAGTGCTCCCGGTGCCGTTGGCGCCGACGACGATGATCGGCCCGCTCGCCATCTCGTCCTCCGGCTGTTCGCTCGACGTGTTCCCGGCGCGGTCGCCGAAGGCCACATTAGGCTGAGTCGATGAGCGCCGCCGAAGGCTTCGACTCTGTTCTCGTGGTCGACTTCGGGGCGCAGTACGCGCAGCTGATCGCCCGCCGGGTCCGCGAGTGCCGGGTCTTCAGCGAGATCGTCCCCTCGTCCATGCCGGTCGCGGACCTGCTCGCCCGCCGTCCGAAGGCGATCATCCTGTCCGGTGGCCCGTCCTCGGTGTACGCCGAGGGCGCACCGCAGGTCGACGCCGCAATCTTCCAGGCCGGTGTGCCCACCTTCGGGATCTGCTACGGCTTCCAGGCCATGGCGCTCGCGCTCGGCGGCGAGGTCCGGCGTACCGGCCTGTCCGAGTTCGGCGCCACGGAGCTGACCGTCTCCGGCGACGGGGGCACGGTCCTCGGCGGCTTGCCGGCCGCCCAGCAGGTCTGGATGTCGCATGGTGATGCGGTGTTCGCCGCGCCGCCGGGGTTCACGACCATCGCGTCGTCAGCGGGTTCCCCGGTCGCGGGCTTCGAGGATCTCGCCCGTGGCCTCGCCGGTGTGCAGTTCCACCCGGAGGTCCTGCACACCGCGCACGGCCAGCAGGTGCTCGAACGCTTCCTGTACGACGTCGCCGGCTGCCGGCCGACTTGGACGATGGTCAACATCGTCGAGGAGCAGATCGAGCGGATCCGCGCGCAGGTCGGCGACAAGCGCGCGATCTGCGGGCTGTCCGGCGGCGTCGACTCGGCGGTTGCAGCAGCGCTCGTGCAGCGGGCCATCGGCGAGCGACTCACCTGTGTGTTCGTCGACCATGGCCTGCTTCGGAAGGGCGAGCCGGAACAGGTGGAGCGCGACTTCGTCGCATCGACCGGCGTACGCCTGAAGGTCGTCGACGCCGCTGATCGCTTCCTCGACGCACTCGACGGTGTGAGCGATCCCGAGCAGAAGCGCAAGATCATCGGCCGCGAGTTCATCCGGGTCTTCGAGCAGGCTGCACGCGAAGTCGTTGCGGAGTCCGAGGCGGCGGGGGAGACCGTGGACTTCCTCGTGCAGGGCACGCTCTATCCCGATGTCGTCGAGTCCGGCGGTGGCACGGGCACTGCCAACATCAAGAGCCATCACAACGTCGGCGGGCTGCCGGACGACCTCCAGTTCGACCTCGTCGAGCCGTTGCGCACGCTGTTCAAGGACGAGGTACGCCGGGTCGGTGAGGAGCTCGGCCTGCCGCCGGAAATCGTTTGGCGCCAGCCGTTTCCCGGTCCCGGGCTCGGGATCCGGATCGTCGGCGCGGTCAGCCGCGACCGGCTCGAGGTGCTGCGCGAGGCCGATGCGATCGCGCGCGAGGAACTCTCCGCGGCCGGTCTCGACCGCGAGATCTGGCAGTGCCCGGTCGTGCTCCTCGCCGACGTGCGCTCGGTCGGCGTACAGGGTGACGAACGCACCTACGGACATCCGGCCGTGTTGCGACCCGTTTCGAGCGAGGACGCGATGACCGCGGACTGGACCCGGCTGCCGTACGACGTCCTCGCACGGATCTCCACCCGCATCACCAACGAGGTCCGCGAGATCAACCGCGTCGTGTTGGACGTGACCAGCAAACCCCCAGGCACCATCGAGTGGGAGTAACGGCTCGGTGACACCCGGGGTGGGCGACGGACGTGGGTGTGACGGCAGTGTCGCTGATATAACGCCGAACCATCCCTGCAGAATCAATGATGCATGTCGCCACGCGGGCGTTAATTCTGGTCGCCGTAGTCGGTTTGTGCATAGCATGTTTGAACGGCACTGAGCTGATATCGGCGGCGACAGGCGGGCGCCGCCCGCCTACATTCGTGCGAGAACCTTGCGAACGGGTCGGTCGTCCAGTCTCCTCTTGGGGCCTGTCATGCCGCGCGGGCACGCGTCCGGTATGGGTTTGCGATGGGCCCAGCCGCCGAACCTAAGATTCGTAGCTTCTCGTTGGGAATCATGACCCATTGCGAGGCGCTCGCGCCGAATTGAGTGCGGTCCGCCAACCGGATGCGGCGGATCTACTTGCCAGCGTCCGGTCGTAGTTTCGCCGCGACCGAGTTGGAGTTCGTCCTTTCGAAGTTTACGGCGCTTCCGCGCCGCTTCCCCACAGCGATGCGACCTGGGCCGCAGTGAGCGCGGTCGGGTACGTCGATACCTCGTCGAGTGAGCCCTGGAAGTGGTAGCTGTTCGGCGAGGTCGGGCCGCCCGGCGAGGCGCCAAAGCCGAAGACATGGGCGAAACTACCGATGTTGTTGTATCCGCCGAGCAGGTAGCCCTCGAATGGGTTGGTCGCGGTGGCCGCCGAGCTCGCCACCAGTGCCCCGTCGACGTACAGCGACATCGTCGAGCCGTCGTAGGTCGCGACCACCTGGTGCCAGTGGCCGTCGTTGTAGGTGTGTGGCGACCGGATAGTGGTGTTGGTGAACCCAGGGAACCCGCCGAAGGTCACCGGAGGCGTATCCATCGCAAACACGATCTGGCCGTCGTTATCCATCCAGACGGTGTCGTCGTTTGTGCCGCCGTTGCCGGTCGGCGTCGACGAGGTACCGAGGATCGCGCCGCCCGTCAACGTCGTCGAGTTGAACCAGGCCGACTCAGTGAAGTCGGTGCTCGCCGGCTGCGGCTGGTCCGATACCACGTACCCAGTAATGCCATCGAGGCCGATCGCTGCATCCCCGGAGAGTGCGCCGGGAACGCCGGTGGTAACGCCGCCCTCGAAGTCTCCCACCTCACCGTTGCCCGATGAGTCCGTCGCCTGTGTCCCAGTGTCGTCGAGGTGCCAGTTGAGCGATGGCGCGAGCGAGCTGACCTCGGACTGGTAAGTCGGCACTGTGGCCAGCGCGGTGACGGCGGTCGACTTTGGTGAGGCCGCGGTGGTGGTCGTGCCGTCTGATGCCTTGTATGTATATGTGTACGACGTACCGCTTTTGAGGCCGGAGTCGAGAAATCTCACCGTCGGCTGGGCCCACGGCCACGACTCGGCAGTGGCCGTGCCGACAACCGTGCTACCGCGGTAGAGGGTGTAGGTCAGGACGCCGTTGTCGGAGTCGGTCACCGCGGGAACGGAGATGGCGAGCTGGTCTGGGCCGGAGGGGTAGACGAGGGGAGCCACGGCCGGCTTGGTCGGCGGTGCGGACGTACCCGGAGCGAATCTCGCTAGTCCCTCCTGTGCCTTGTTGTTCACCGACGTGAAGTCTCCGCCCACGAAGAGCTGGGTGCCGTCGGTGGCCATTGCGAGCGGGCCGAGGTTGGTTCCGTTCGAGCCGTTGGTATTTGGGCTCCAGTGCTCGAAGGTTCCGTCGGCAGGGTTCTGGGCGATCAGCCGGTAGACGACGAAGAACGACCGCGCCAGCGCGCCTGTGAACCCGCCGCCCGCACCGCCCTCGTTGTACGAGCAGTCGTGCATGTGCGAGCCCTTGTAGAGCACTCCGTCAACCATCATCAGGGCTTGGGTCGCGCCCTCGCACGGGCTGTTCCAGACCAGCGAGCCGTCCGACACGTTGGCTGCGAAGTCGCCGTCATAGCAGCCGGGTTGTGCGCCTTCACCGGCGACGTATGCGACTGTGCCGTTGATGTACACATCGGTGCCGTCGGAGTTGCAGGTCGGGGTGTTCGGAAGAATCGTGTTCGACAGCCAGGTCTCGGGCGCCCCGGTTGTCGGGTCTAGCGAGCCGATAGCGTGCTCAGACTGCCCGGCAAGGGTGTTGAAATCCCCGGCGACAAGCAGCCGGCTGCCGTCCGCGGGCAGCGCCATCGACGCCACCTCGCCGTCTGCCGTCGCGGTGAACCCGCTGAGTAATACTCCGGTGGTTGCGTCCACCGCAGCCAGGTCCTTATGCGCGATGTTGTTGATCTTGCCGAAGGTGCCCCCGAGGTAGACGGTAGAGCCGTATACCGCAATTGAGTGGCCAATGCCGTTGGCGGAAGGCACCCACGTCGGGTCGAGCGCGCCGGTCGCGAGGTCAAACGCCGCGAACCGGTTGCGGGTTTGCCCGTTGACCGTGGTGAACGATCCGCCGACGTAGAGCTTGGAGCCGTCCGGGGAGATGGCCACGCTGTAGACCGTGCCGTTGAGGGTCGGGTCGAAAGACGTCGGCGTTCCGGTCGCGGTCGAGAACGCGGCGAGGTCGGTACGCGTGGTCTGGCTGGTGCCGTTTGCTGCACCCGGCGGCCGCACAGCGGAGAACGTCCCACCGGCATAGAGGACCCCGTTGGAGACCGCGAGTGAGTCTACGGTGCCGTTCGTCTGGTACATCGATGACGCCGTTCCGCTCAGCGACTGGTTCGGTGCCGCGGCGGCAGCCCGAACGACGAAGGGCGCTGTGATTCCTGAGGTCAGAGTGACCGCTGCGGCGAGAACGACCAGCCACCGTCTCCAAGGAGTGCGCATGAAGAGCCCTTCCCCTTTAAAACCTGGACGCAGATCGATGAAGACTACGCACAAACGGCGCCGCTCTTGATCACAATCTAAAAACTCGGCCGTCCGGGTGACTCCCCACCTCGATAGAGAAGGTCAGCTTCCTCGTCGTCACGTCGGCGTGCTCGAGTCGGGCGCGGATCTCGTGACCGAGCGGGAGGTCGGTGCCGGCGATCTTCGTCTTGACCGGCGGGTTGATGACCTGAATCTCGCCGTGATCGTCCTCGGCCTCGACGACGACTGCATCGAACACCTCGCCGACGCGGTCCTGCAGGAGGACGGTCTCCGCGAGGTCGATCACCGCGTGGTCGACGGCGTGCGCGCGCTGGTCGGCCACTGCCATCAGGTGGGGCAACGCCGGCAGGCCCTGCCGCGCCCACTCCGGCACCGGCCGCTTTGCTGAGATCGCGAGGCAGAGCTCGGAGACGAACCGGTCACCGAGCCGGCGAAGCGGCGCGGTGGCGTGGGCGTACGGCGCCGCCACCGCAGCGTGCCGGATCTGGCCGGGCAAGGTGCCGTCGAACGCGACGTATCCAGCTCCTCGGAACAGCGACGCGGCCAGGCGAAGCATCGCCGCCTCGTTCGGACGGGCGGGGTCGAGGCTGCGGATGATCTCTGCGTACGCCGTGCCCGGCGGCCGCGCGACACCGAGCGCGACCGCGCTTCGATGCAGTGCCTCGACCCTCCGGTGCCACGGCGCCGGCATCGTGCGCAGCAGACCGACCTTCGCGTGCACCATGAGGCGCGCCGCCGCCATCCCGACCAGCAAGGACAGCTGGGCGTTCCAGCCCTCGGCCGGAGCCGTCTCGCGGTACTCCAGCGACCAGCCGTCACCGTCGCGGACGACCAGTTGCTCAGGGACGTTCAAGGACACGCCGCCGCGCTCGCGTTCCCGCTCCAGCCGCAGTTCGCCGACCCGGCGTAGCCCCTCGACCAGCGACGGGTCGGCGTCTCCGAACGTGTCGTAGTTCAGCTGCGCTCGGCTGCGCACGACCGCCCGCCTTACGTCGATCTCGGTCGGCTCGCCGGTCGCGTCGAGATCGAGCCGCCAGAGCACGGCCGGACGCTCGCCGTCGGGGAGCAGGCTGGCCGCGCCTTCCGAAAGCGACAGCGGGTAGACCGGTGCCCGGCCGTCGGGCAGGTACAGCGTTTCGCCACGGTCACGCGCGGTTGCTGCGAGCGGGCCGTCCGGCGGCACGAACGCGGCGACGTTGGCGATCGCGTAGTGGAACCGGTAGCCGGCGCCGAGCGGCGCGATCGCGAACGCCTGGTCGAGGTCCTGCGAACCGGCCGGGTCGAGCGTCACCAGCGGGAGGTCGGTTGCGTCCAGGCGATCGGCATGAGACCACGCGTCACGGGCGGCGTCGGCCGCGGCGAGCACCTCGGGCGCGAAGCCGTCCGGGACCTTGAGCTCGGCGCGCAGGGCGCGTAACGGAGCGGCGAGATCGGCGCCGCGGATGAACGTCGGACGTGGTGGCATCGAGCTGCTCGACCTCCGCGTCCGCTGTTTCGGCACACAACGCTCGCCGCGATTCGGGCAATCGCGTCGCCGAGGGCGCGAACTGCCCGCGCGCACCCAGCGTTGTGTGCTGAAACGTACAGGGTCTCGATCGTGGCGCGTTGCGGATCCGCCGGCATGGGCTGGGGAACGCGAATGTCACGATGGAGCCCCGATCCGTCAGCCAGGAGCGTGCCTCGTGTCCGTCTACGACATTCCGGTGACCACGATCGACGGCCGGTCGACCACACTGGCCGAGCACACCGGCGAGGTGCTGCTCGCGGTCAACGTCGCGTCGCGCTGCGGGTTCACCCCGCAGTACACCGCGCTGGAGAAGCTGCACGAGGAGTACGCCGATCGCGGTTTCTCCGTCCTCGGTTTTCCGTGCAATCAGTTCCTGTTCCAGGAACCCGGCTCCGACGAGAACATCGCGGCGTTCTGCAGTGCGACGTACGGCGTCACGTTCCCGATGTTCTCCAAGCTGAAGGTGAAGGGCCGCGGGCAGCACCCGCTGTTCACCGAGCTCACGAAGGCCGCCGACCCGAACGGCAACGCCGGCGCGGTCAAGTGGAACTTCGAGAAGTTCCTCATCGACCGCCATGGTGAACCGATCGAGCGGTTCCGGTCGAAGGTCACCCCCGACGACCCGATGGTGACGAACGCGATCGAAGCCGCGCTCGAGCAGCAGGCCTGAGCTCAGAGATCGCTGCGGGAGAACACCCATACCGTCAGCCCGGAGCACACGCACAGGTACCCGACCGTGAACAGCCAGAGCCGCACGCCGCCGGAGTGCGCACCGCCGAGCGGCCCGAGCTGGACCAGCTGGCCGATGGCGCCCGACGGCGACACTCGCGCGAGCGCGTCGCGGTAGAGCGCTTCGAAAGGCAACAGGTACGACACGGTGTTCGCGATCACCGCGAGCGTGTGCGCCGAGAACGCCCGCGCGAGCTCTCCGAGCAGGCCGGCGATCAGGCCGGCGCCGTAGGCCATCAGCACGCTGATCCCGGTTGCGACGGTCGAGAGCAGGGACGAGACCAGCAGGGTGAGCATCGTCACGACCAGTACGGCGACCACGAGCGGCGGGATGACTGCCCACGCGTGGGGCGGAAGGCTGCTGAACAACAGCCTGGTCACGACCGTCGCGACCACCGAGACCACCAGGACGAAGCCGCCGGACACTGCCATCGCGGCGACGGCGCGGCCGGCGAGGTAGGTCGGGCGGCCGACCGGGCGGACCACGAGTGGCTGGACCAGGCCACGATCCGCGTCGCCCTTCACCGCACTGGCCGCGAGGAAGACCGCGAGCACGCTGCCGAGGAACAGCGTCGCGAAGGACGCGAGCCCGAGCAGCGTGGCCGGCACCAACGGCTCGAGCTGGCCGCCCTTCTGGAACTGCGGCAGGTGCTCGAGATGGTGTCGCAACGTGATGCAGCCGACCAGGTAGAGCGCGCCGCATCCAACGGTCAGCACCGCGACGACGGCGAGCACCCGCCGGCGTACCGCCTCCTGCAGGGCCAGCCGCGCGATGACCCAGACATCGCGCCTCATCGCTGGCTCTCCCGGTCGCCGACCAGGTCGAGGTAGAGCTGCTCAAGGCTCGACTGGTGAGGGATCACGGCGTAGACCTTGCGTCCCTCGGCAACCAGGCGCGCCACCAGATCGGGGATCTGTTCGTGCGCGACGTTCGGTTGCTCGACCCGGCCACGGTCGGTCTCGACGGTGACACCGTGCTGCCCGGTCAGCTCGGCGATGGTGCCCGCAGCGACGACCTTTCCCGCATCGATCAGGACGACGCGGTCGGCAAGCAGCTCGACCTCTCCGAGCAGGTGCGTGTTGAGCAGTACCGCCGTGCCTCGGTCTCGGGCCCGCGCGAGCACTTCGCGAACGGTGTGCCGACCGGCCGGGTCGAGTGCCGACGTCGGTTCGTCGAGCAGGAGTACGGCGGGGTCGCCGACCATCGCCTGGGCCAGCCCCAGCCGTTGCTGCATGCCCTTGCTCATCGCCTCGACCCGGGTGTCCGCGGTATGGGTCAACCCGACCTCGGAGAGCAGCCGGGAGCGCTCGGCTGACCAGCCGTCGGCCGGTGCGTGTCCGGCCAGCTGCTGGTGCGTGGTGAGCACCTCCCGCGCGTTCGCCCAGCCAGGGAAGCGAAACAGCTCGGCGAGGTAGCCGATCTTCGAGCGAGCGGCGCTGGATCCCGCCGGTGCGCCGCTGATCGTCGCGACACCGCCGTCCGCGCGGACGAGTCCGCACAGCACCTTGGTCAGTGTCGACTTCCCGGCGCCGTTCGGGCCGAGCAGCCCAACCACCTCGCCGGCTGCGACGTCGATGTCGACGCCGCGCAGCGCGACTGCGCGTTTGTAGGACTTGGTGAGGCCGGCCGCGTGCACGACCGGCGTACCCGAGTCGACC
>DATJSI010000076.1 GCA_035504215.1 Mycobacteriales bacterium | reverse complement strand
GGCGGTCGCGAGGGTGATTGACACCGCAGCGTCCGCGCCGGCGACGAGGCGGCTCGACGGGTCGGCAACATCGACCGTCACCGGATACGTGATCGAGCCGCTGTCCGACTCGCTGCCGCTGATTCCGACGGCCACGACCCGGCCGCTGACCGAGCGGCTCGTGCCATCCGGAGTGATCCGCGCTGACTGGCCGACCTTCGTCCGGCGTACCTGGGCGTCGCTGACGTAGACGGTCGCCTTGTCCTGGTGCGAGCCGATGATCTCGACGGCCGGGCTGGTCGAGCTGGCGCTGCCGGACACGCTGTCGCCCTTGTCGATCGTGACGGCAGCGACCCTGCCGCTGATGGTCGCGTGCAACGTGGCCTGCGAGAGGTTGGCCTTCGCGGTCGCGACTTGTGCGCGGTCGGTGTCGATGCTCGCCTGGTCCGAGGCCAGGTCGGCAGCGCTCACCGTGCTGGTCGACCCGTTCAGTGCCGACTGCCCACCGCGTGAGCCGGTCGACTTCGAACCCGAGCTTCCCTTTCCCTTCAACGCCTTCTCGGCGGTTGCCAGGTCGCCGCTCAGCACCTGCTCGGCCTGGTCGAGGGCAGTCTCGTCCGCGCTCACGACCTGCTGGTCATGGAGCAGCGCCTTGGCGGCCGCGGTGCACGAGAGCGCCTGGGCGTTGGACGACGCGCCGCCGGAGGGTGATCCGGTCTCGCTCGCGCACGCGGTGGCCTCGGTCTTCAGTGCGATCTTCGCCGAAGCGAGGGCGCGGTCGACGGCACGTTGCGCGCGCACGATGGCCCGCTGGTCGGCGCGCAACGTCGCGGTCGTTACTGGGCCGCGATGGCCACCGGTGCCGGGACCGCTCGGGCTGCTGCCGGTGCCCCCGGGTGAGCCCGACGGCTGCGGGCGTGGGCTCGAGGTCGCGGTCGCCGCGCGGTAGCTGACATCCGTTGCTGTGGTGTCGGTGGTGGACGACGTTCCGACCGACGACTGGCCGGACTCGTCCTCGGACAGCCGCTCGCGGGCGCTGGTCAGCTCGGCGTTGGCCGTGCGCACCGCTGCCTTCAACGTCGCGCGGTGCAGGTGGGCGAGTGCATGGCCGGCCACGACATGGTCGCCGACCTTAACGTCGACCTTGGCCACCTTGCCGGCGACCTGGAAGTCGTCGTCGGCGTAGCGCATCGGGCTCAGCTCGCCGGTGGTGGTCAGCGTCTGATCGACCGTGCCGCGGGTGACGGCGGCCGTCCGGTACGACGGTCCGGCCGGCCGGGTCAGCGCCCACGCCGTCGAGCCGGCCGCGGCCGCGACGACGATCACGGCGCCGACGACCAGAAGCCGGCGAGTGGTCCGACTGCGCGGCTTAGGCATTCGCGACCCCTGGCGAGCTGATCGGCGTGGGCGGAGCACCGAACCCGAAGCCGAAGCCGCGACCGCCGAGACCGCCCAGAGCCCGTGTCACGCACTTGCCGTTTACCGGCGACGACAGCGTGATCTGGCGCGCGTTGATCCGGCCGGTGCTCGTCTTTGCGCCGATGGCGTCCACACACACGCCGGAGGTGACATCGCTCGCGGACGCCTGCGTGGTTGAGGTGAACGTGGTCTTCGCCGTGGTCGTGACGGTGACACTGCTGGCGCCGATAGGCGATTTCACGACGAGGGTCGAACCCGAGATCGACGACACCGTTCCGAACGCACCGTTGAACCGGCGACCGCCGCCGAAGCCGCCACGGAAACCAGGCGATCCACTCGGCCGCGGGGTTGCCAAGTTGCTGAACGGCGGCGGCGATCCGTTGCCGCCACCGGGCACACTGCCGCCGGGGAAGCCACCGGATCCCGACCTGAATGCGCACCCCTTCGTGCCGGTGAGCGACACGGTCGCCGCGGTGATCGACTTCGTCGGGGCGCTTGACGAGGTTGCGGTGCCGACGCCGCTCACACTGACGCAGTCGCCCTTGGCGATCCCGGACAGCGCGATCGTGTTGATTCGCGAGAACCGCGTGACCGATGCCCACGCGATGTAGCCCTTCGTACCGTTGCTCTCCTTCACCGCTGCCGTGCCGTTCGAGACGGCCTGAACCATCCCGCTCACGACGCCGAAGTCGGCCGTGAAGTTCTGCCGGTTGGGAGCGCTCGACGAGCCGGCCGCAGGGGAGATGCCGCTGCTCGGCTTCGATCCGCCGCCGCACGCGGTGACGACCAACGCCAGCGCCGCCAGGCCGAGGGTTGACCCGAGTACGGCGTACCGGGATCGGGAAGCGGTTGCCATCGTCGGATCCGTCCTGTCCGTCATGTCACTCACTCACTCCGCAATGCGTCGATCGGGGCCAGTCTCGCCGCACGGCTGGCGGGATACACACCGAAGCCGATGCCGATGGCGACCGCCACGACGATCGCGCCGGCCGCAGCTGCCGGCGAGATCGAAATCGGGTCCGAGAGGAAGTGAGGCAGCACGATTGCGCCGACCGTCCCGAGCACTACGCCGAGGATTCCTCCGGACAGGCCGAGGACCGATGCCTCGACGAGGAACTGGCGCCGGATCGCCTTGGGGGTCGCACCGAGCGCCTTGCGCAGCCCGATCTCGCGGGTCCGCTCCGTCACCGAGACCAACATGATGTTCATGACACCGATCCCGCCGACCAGGAGCGAGATCGCTGCGATCCCGCCGAGCAGCACGGTCAGAGTCTTGTCGACGCTGGTCGCCGTGGACAGCAGTGACTGCTGCGAAGCGATCGAGAAGTCCGCATCGGTCGTGTTCGTGATGCCGTGCAGGGCGAGCAGCTCCTGGTCTGCTTCCTGGTAGGCAGCCGAGATGGTGTGGCTGCTGCTCGCCTCGAGATAGATGTCCGAGACCGAGGTTCGCGAGGTTCCGCCGATGACGCGGGTGGTCGCGGTGGAGAGCGGGATGATCGCCTGGTCGTCCTGGTCGCCGGTGGACGAAGACCCCGATCCCACCGAGTTGAGCAGCCCGACGACCTGGAACGGGATCCCGCCGATGGTGACGGTCTGCCCCACCGGGTCGCGCGCACCGAACAGCTCCGAAGAGGTCTCCGAGCCGAGTACCACGACCGCGGCATCGGCGGACTCGTCGTTCGCGGTGAGGAAGCGTCCGGTGGTGACGCTGCGGGCCCGCACCCTCAGCCACGACGGGGTCGCCCCGACGACGCTTGTCGTCCAGTTGGTCGACCCAGCGGTCAGCTCGTCTTCGGTCGACGTGGTCGGTGCCACCGCGGCGATGTCCGGGCTGCTGGTCTTGGAGTCGAGCGCGGCTGCGTCCGCGGTCGTCAGGGTCGAGGCCGATCCGAATCCGCCGCGCACTCCCGAGCTGTTGGTCGAGCTGCCGGGTGTGACCACGAGCAGGTTGCTGCCGAGCGCGTTGATCTGGTCACGGACCTGCTTCTGCGCGCCCTCGCCGAGACCCACCGTCAGCATCACTGCGGCGATCCCGATGAGGATGCCCAGCATGGTGAGCAGTGAGCGCAGCCGGTGGGAGCGAACCGCGGCCAGGCTGGTGCGCGAGGTCTCGAGCCAGTTCATCGGGGACCGACCGGTTGCGGCTGCTCGGGCTGGAGCTGCCCGTCGAGGATGTGGACGACGCGTTGGGCCCGGTCGGCAATGTCCGCCTCGTGGGTGATGAGGACGACGGTGCGCCCGGCCCGATGGAGATCGGCGAGCAGCGAGAGCACCTCGGCGGACGAGGCGGAGTCGAGGTTGCCGGTCGGTTCGTCGGCCAGGATCACTGCGGGATCCGTGACGAGCGCGCGGGCGAGCGCGACCCGCTGCTGCTGGCCGCCGGACAGCTCGCCCGGGCGGTGCTCGACCCGGTCGGACAGGCCCACCCGGTCGAGCGCTTCCATGGCCCGCTCGCGGCGCGCGTGCGCAGGCACTCCGGCGTAGGTGAGCGGCAGCTCGACGTTGCGCCAGGCGGACAGCGACGGGAGCAGGTTGAACTGCTGGAACACGAAGCCGATCCGCCGGTTGCGGATCTCGGCGAGCTCGGCTTCGTTCATCTCGCCCACGTGCTCGCCGGCGAGCAGGTAGTCACCGGAGGTCGGTACGTCGAGGCAGCCGAGGATGTGCATCAGGGTCGACTTGCCGGAGCCGGAGGGACCCATGATCGCCATGTAGTCGCCGGCGAAGACGGACAGAGTGACTCCGCGCAGGGCCGCGACGTCGAGCGAGCCGGTGCGATAGGTCTTCGTCACATCCGTGAGCTCGAGGGTCGGCGCAGTCGCGTCGGTCACGGTGCTCATGGGGCCGGCGATCCTCCGCCGCCGAACCCACCGGTGGGAAAGCCGCCACTACCCCCGTTGCCGCCGTTGCCGAAGCTGCCACTGCCGGGGAAGCCGCCGTTGCCGTTGCCGAACCCCGGGAAGCCCTTGCCGCCGTTGCGGTTGGTGATCGCGCGACCGAAGGTCGGGATCGTCACGACCACCTTGTCGCCCGCTTTGAGGCCGGACAGCACCTGCGTCTCGACGCCGAAGCTCTGCCCGACGGTGATCGTGCGCTTCGAGGTCCCCGAGCCGTCGTTGACCTCGACGCTCGCCGTCGACCCGCTGTAGGTGATCGCCAGCGTCGGGATCTCCAGCGCCTTGAACGACTTCTTGGTCGTGACCGAAAGCGTCGCGCTCGCGCCGGCGTAGACGCCAGTGGGATGGCCGGAGACCTTGACGACGATCGGGAACGTGACGACGCCGGAGCTGCTGGATGGCACGCTGCTCACCGACGAGACGGTGCCGGTGACCGGCTGGATCGCTCCGTCCGGCGTGATCGCGACGGTCTGGCCCTTCTTGACGCTGCTGATCTCGGTGTCGTCGACATCGGCGTTGACGATGAACGTTTTCGACGACTGGACGTCGACCTGGCTCGTGGAGTCGTTCGACGAGTCGCTGGCGTCGTTGACGCCGCCGGTCGATGAGCCACCCGACACCTGCTGGCCGACCGTGAGGTTCACCGACGTGACCGTTCCGGCGATGGTCGAGCGCAGCGTGGCCGCAGCCAGCGCCTGCTTCGCGCTGCGGAGCGAGCTACGCGCCGCCCGCAGCGCTGCCTTGTCGGAGGTCAGCTGTACGGAGCTTGCCGAGCCGTCGTTCGCCACCTTGTCCTCGGCCGAGGTGACGGTCGCCTCGGCGGCATCCTTTGCGGCAACGAGGGCGACCTTGGTGACGCGAGCGAGTCGCTGTCCCTTCTTCACCGTGTCGCCCGCCTTGACCCACACCTTCGTCACCCGGCCGGTCGCGGCGAAGTCGAGGCTTGCCTGGTGCGCGGGCTCGATCGTGCCCGACGCCGACACCGTCGAGGTGATCGTGTTGACCCGCGCGGCCACCAGAGTGGTCGACGAAGATCCAGAGCCGGACCGCGTCATCGCCCAGGCCGCGACGCCACCACCGGCGAGGACGACCACGACGACGACCGCGATCACCGGCCAGCGTCGGAGCTGGCGAGTCAACCGGGACACGCCGTCAGCGTGCGGATGCGCCCTGAGCCGAAGGTGAGGAGAACCTGAAAGTTTCCTGTCAGGCCATCATCGGTGGCTTGCCGTGCGCGAGCGTCAGGAACTCGGCTCGGCTGCGGGCGTCCTCTCGCAGCCGGCCCAGCACCGTCGAGGTCACGGTGGTCGCGCCGCGGGCGCCGGCGCCCCTGGTGGTCATGCAGGTGTGCTCGGCCTGCAGCACGATGCCCACGCCTTTTGGCGCGAGGTTGTCGTTGAGCCAGTGCGCGATCTGCGTGGTCATGCGCTCCTGCACCTGCGGTCGACGCGCGAACAGCTCCACCACGCGGGCCAGCTTCGACAGGCCGAGAATCCGCTCGTCGGGAAGGTAGGCCACGATCGCGGTGCCCACGAAGGGCAGCAGGTGGTGCTCGCACAGCGACGTGAACGGGATGTCCCGAGCGATCACGAGCTCGTCGTACCCCTCGTCGTTGGGGAAGGTCGTGAGCGAGAACTCCCGGGGGGTCAACAGCTCAGCGTAGGCCTTCGCGATCCGGCGCGGCGTGCCGGCGAGCGTGCCCTCCGAGTGGTCGATACCGAGCGCGTCGAGCAGGGCCGCGGCGGCGGCCTCCGCCGCCGCAAGATCGATCCCGCCGCTGACCGGTGCGGAGCGCTCTCCGATGGTCACAGCGCGTCCACGGCGACGTAGGTGCCCCAGACGTCACGCAGCGCGTGGCAGACCTCGCCGACGGTCGCGTGCGCGGCGAGCGCGGTTTTCATCGGTGGCAACACGTTGTCCGTCCCTTCCGCAGCGTGCCGCAGGTCGTCGAGCGCGCGCTTCACGTCTCCCGCCGACCGCTCGGCCCGAAGCGCGGCCAGCCGGTCCGCCTGCCGGGTCTCGATCGCCGGGTCGACCCGAAGCGGCTCATAGTGCTCCTCGGACCCGGCGGTGTATCGGTTCACACCGACCACGACCCGCTCGCCGGCGTCGATCTGCTGCGCGGTGCGGTACGCCGCCTGCTCGATCTGGCCCTTCTGGTAACCCTGCTCGATCGCCGCGACCGCTCCGCCCAGCTCTTCGACGGTCGTCATGAGCTCGCCCGCCGCGGCCTCGACGTCGTCGGTGAGCGACTCGACGGCGTACGAGCCGGCGAACGGGTCGACGGTCGAGGTCAGGTCGCTCTCGTGCGCGAGCACCTGCTGGGTGCGCACCGCCAGCCGCGCGGCCTTCTCGGTGGGCAGCGCGATCGCCTCGTCGAAGGAGTTGGTGTGCAACGACTGCGTGCCGCCGAACAGTGCGCCGAGCGCCTGCACGGTGACCCGGATGAGGTTGACCTCCGGCTGCTGCGCGGTGAGCTGCACACCGGCGGTCTGGGTGTGGAACCGCAGCATCCAGGAGCGCGGGTCCTTGGCACCGAACTCCTCGCGCATGACCCGCGCCCAGATCCGCCGGGCGGCCCGGAACTTCGCCACCTCCTCG
>DATJSI010000075.1 GCA_035504215.1 Mycobacteriales bacterium | reverse complement strand
GCGCACCCCTTCGGTGATCTTGACGTTGGTGGCGCACAACCTCGGTTTGTGCGCCTCCAACGTCAAGATCAGCGCAGCGGCGGCGGGATGTGTTCATACGATGAGCCCCATGACGGCACCGCCGGCGATCGACGAGGCCGCCCCCGCTCCCTCGCTCTCGGCCGCCGAGGCGCTCGAGCGGATCCGGACCAAGCTGATCCGGCCGATGCCGACCGACCGGCTGCGCGGCTGGCTGCTCCCGCTCGCGGTGACCGTTCTCGCCGGCATCGCGCGGTTCTGGCGCCTCACCCGCCCGGGCGGTCACCAGCTGACGACCCGCAAAGACCTGGTCTTCGACGAAACCTACTACGCCCACGACAGCTGGACCCTGCTCCATCACGGCGTCGAGGCGAACGGCCCCGGCACCGGCCCCGGCTTCGTCGTCCACCCGCCGCTCGGCAAGTGGATGATGGCAGTCGGCGAGGTGCTGTTCGATCACGGCAAGACCGTCGTCTTCGGCCACGGCAGCAGCGCCACCATCTATCCGGCGAGCGTGTTCTCCTACCGGTTCTCCGGTGCCCTGGTTGGCACGATCGCGATCCTGATGGTCGCGCGGATCGGGCGCCGGATGTTCCGGTCGACCGCCCTCGGCGTGATCGCGGGCATCCTGCTCTCCCTCGATGGCTTGGAGTTCGTCCAGAGCCGTACGGCGATGCTGGACATCTACCTGATGTTCTGGGTCCTGGCCGCCTTCGGTTGCTTGGTGATCGACCGCGACGACGGACGGCGACGACTTGCCGACCGGCTCACCGGCGCGCTCGACCCCGACAGCTGGGGGCCGTCGCTGGGGTTCCGGCCTTGGCGGTGGGCCGCCGGGATCTGCATCGGTGCCAGCTGCGCGGTGAAGTGGGACGGGGCGTTCTACATCCCGGCGCTGCTCATCCTCGCGATCGCCTGGGACGTCGGGGCCCGTCGTACTGCCGGCGCCAGGAACGGGCTCTGGAGCGGCACGCTCTACAGCGGCGGCCCGGCGCTGCTTGCGTTCGTCCTCGTTCCCGCTGTCGTCTACGTCCTTGCCTGGAGTGGCTGGTTCGCTTCGAACAGCACCTACGCCTACGACCACGACCTGTACGTGCACCCCGGGCAGTCCTGGTGGGCGCACGACTGGGCAGTCTTTCGCGGTTGGTGGGCCTATCAGAAGGCGATCTGGCACTACGCCGACAACCTCACCTGGGAGGCCAACCCGCATCCGTACCTGTCCCGGCCGTGGGGCTGGCTGTTGATGACCCGGCCGGTGGCGTACTACTACCAGGCCCCGCACACCTGTGGCGCCAGTAGCTGCTCGCAAGAGGTGCTCGGCATCGGCAACCCGGCGGTGTGGTGGGCGTCGATTCCGGCGTTCATCGCGGTCGCGTGGGCGTGGGTCGCCCGGCGGGACTGGCGGGCGAGCGCGCTGCTGCTGGTGTTCCTCGCCGGCTATCTCCCGTGGTTCCGCGAGGACGAGCACCACCGCGTCATGTTCTTCTTCTACATGCTGCCCGAGGTGCCGTTCATGGCCCTCGCCATCACGATGGTGATCGGTATGGCGATCGGGACCCGTGCAACGACCGGGCTTCGTCAAGCCCTCGGCTTCGGTGGGGTTGCCGTCTACCTCGCGACGACGACCGTGCTGTTCGGCTTCTTCTATCCCGTGCTAGCCGCGCGCACGATCACCTACAACCAATGGCACGAACGCATGTGGCTCGATCAATGCCAGAGCAAGCCGGACAAGCATCAAGAGAACGCGCCCTGCTGGATCTGAGCGGGCTCGGCTCGGGGTAGCCGGCCTCGAAGTCGCTCGACGGCGGTTGCGATGAACCACGCGACGACCAACAAGGCACACGCAGCAATCCCGTCCAGCCAGTAGTGGTTGGCGGTCGCTACCACGACGAAGACCGTGAGTACGCCGTGCAGGATGGCCAGCCACCGCCAGCGGCTCGGGCTCGCCTTCACGACCGCGTAGGAGATCAAGACCGCCCAGCCGACGTGGATCGACGGCATCGCGGCGTACTCGTCCGCGATGCCGCTGCCGATCACGGCGTAGACGGACTGGCCGTAGACCGCGGCCGTGTCGATCATCCCGGTGCCGCCGATCAGCCGCGGCGGCGCAACCGCAATCATCTGCACGAGCAGCGACATGCCGGTGAAGGCGACGATCATGTTGCGGAAGAACGGATACCGGTCGCGGTGCCGGAGCCAGAGCCAGATGAGAAAGACGACCATCAACGTCAAGTGCATCGTGTCGTAGTAGTAGTTCGTCGCGCGGACGATCTCCGGGTGCCCGATGATCAGGTCCTGCACGCTGCGTTCGCTCGGAAGGTGAATCGCGCGTTCGAAGCGCCACAACGCGCGGCCGCGGTCGATCCCTCCGGTCGTGTGCCCGCGGGTCAGCCGGTTCGCGACCTGCCACAACGCGAACAGCGCGCACACGAACGCCGTCTCGAAGCTCGCGGCGGAGAGGAACCTCGTCCATCGGCGAGCGGGGAACAGTCGCGCGACGGCGAACACACCGAACAGCACGACCGCGACGGTGACCGCGCTGTGGACGTCCAAGCGCAGCCACGACACGACGCCGAGCCTATTGGCCCGCGTGACCTCGTTCGGTCGCGACGGTCAGGAGACCGGCTGGTCGCTGAGGTGGGCTTCGACGTACGGAACCGTTCCGCCGGCTCGCGCCAAGACCGGCAGGCGGACCTGCACGATCGTGCCGCCACCGGCGCGGTTCGCCAGATCCACGGTGCCGTTGTGGCCGTCGATCACCTGCTTCACGATCGCCAGCCCGAGGCCGGAGCCCGGCAGCGCCCGCGCCTCGTCCGCGCGGTAGAACCGCTCGAACACGAACTCCACCGCGCTGTCGGGCACTCCGGGGCCGCGATCGGCGACCGTGAGCAGGCCATCCGCCGTCAACGTCGTGTCGACGACCGCGCCGGGGGGTGAGAACTTGCCGGCGTTGTCGAGCAGGTTCGCGATCGCGCGGTCCAGCCGGCCCGGCACGCCGCGCACGGTGACCGGAGCGGTGTCAAGCATGAAGATCACCTGCGGCCAGTGCCGTCGGGCCCGCTCGACCGCACGGGAGACCAGGTCGTCCAGTGCGACATCCTCCTGGGCGGAGTCGGGCGCCTCGCCGCGAGCCAGCTCGACGACGTTCGCCACCAGCCCGGTGAGCTCGTCGAGCTGCGTGATGACGCCCTCGAGCAACGAACGACGCTGCTCCGGGTTGAGGCGGTCGACGTCGTGCAGCACTTCGATGTTGGTACGCAGGCTGGCGAGCGGCGTACGCAGCTCGTGGCTCGCATCCAGGATCAGCTGACGCTGCTGGGTGAGCGACTTCTCGAGTGCGTCAAGCATCGTGTTGAAGCTGCCCGCCAGCCGGCCCAGCTCGTCGTCGCCGTACCGCTCGATCCGGGTCGCCAGGTCGCGGGTGACCGCGATCTGCTCCGCCGCCTCGGTCAGGCGGGCCACCGGTCGGGTGGTACGCCGGACCACGAACCACGCTCCAACGGTCGCGATCCCGAAGCCGATGAGAACCAGCACCAGGAACGCGAGGGTCAGCTTGTGCAGCTCGCTGTCGGCCGCGGTGAGCGGCAACGCCACCTGAAGTGCGACCAGCTCATTGCTCTGGTTCACCCGCTGAACCGTGAGGATGCGTACCGGCCGGCCACGCCACTCGACGGTGCGCAGCCAATGGCCGCCGTGCTGGAGGATGTCGAGGTCGCGTCCGGACACCGGGAGCGGGTAACCGCCGTTGGCGAAGGCCACCTGCCCGGTGGCAAGGATCACCTGGGCGTCCGCCGATGCCTGGCTGGTGTTGGAGTGCACCTTCGGCGCCGGACCGCTGATGTCGATGAAGCTCTGGTTGCTCGCCTGGGACCTCAGCTGGCTGTCGATGTTGCTGAGCAGCTCATGACGTACGGCGATATACGCGACGGTGACAACCGCCACGATCGCCAGCGTCGCCGACAGGGCTGCCGCCGCGGTCAAGCGAGTCCGCAACGGCTGGTTACGCCACCGCCGATCAAGATCGTGCACGCTTCTGCGCATCACCGGTAGTGGTCCCGTCACGGCTCCGCCCGCAGCACGTAGCCGACCCCACGAACCGTATGAATGAGGCGCGGCTCGCCAGCCGCTTCCGTCTTGCGACGGAGGTATCCGACGAACACCTCGAGCGAGTTGCTCGTGGGCTCGGACTCCCATCCCCAGACCCGATCCATGATCGTCTCGCGTGGCAGCGGGCGACCAGCATTGCGAAGGAGTAGCTCCAGTAGTGCAAACTCGGTGCGCGTCAGGTCGATCGGCCGACCCGACCGATGGACCGTGTGCGCCCCGGGGTCGAGCACGATGTCCTCGTACTCGAGGGCGGCGAGGTCATCGCCGTTCTCGCCCCCGGTACGACGCAGCAGGGCTCGCAGCCGGGCCCGCAGCTCCTCGAGCGCGAACGGCTTGGTCAGATAGTCGTCGGCCCCGGCGTCGAGCCCGGCCACCCGGTCGCCGACCTCGTCGCGGGCGGTGAGCACGAGGATCGGCAGTCGGTCCTTGCGGCTGCGCAAGGTGCGGCAGACGTCGAGCCCACCGACGTAGGGCATCATCACGTCGAGCACCATGACGTCGGGGCGGTGCTGAGACACGGCTTCGAGCGCCTTGACCCCGTTGCTCGCCGTACTCACCCGGTAGTCGTCAAGCTCGAGTGCACGCGTCAACGCCTCCCGCAGCTGCGGGTCGTCATCGACCACGAGCACCTGCGGGCCGGCCTGCATCGCTACCCCTGCGTCGAGGACTGCTTGGTCAGCGTGGCAGTGACCGTCTTGGTCGATCCGCCCCGCTCAATGGTCACGGTAACCCGCTGACCAGGAAGGTGCGACCGGATCGCCGCGATCACCGCATCCGCGCCCTCTGTGCTGACCCCGTCGATTCCCGTGATCACGTCACCGGCCTTGATGCCTGCCTTAGCCGCCGGACCACCAGAAACCACCGAGTGAACGAGCGCCTTGTCGGCGCCGGACGCCGACGTCTGGTCCTCGAGCGTCACACCGAGCAGGGGATGCACCGCGTGGCCGGTCGTCATGAGCTCGTTCGCGATGGTCCTCGCCTGGTTGATCGGGATCGCGAAGCCCACGCCGATGTTGCCGCTCTGCGACCCGTCAATGCTCGCCTGGCTGAGGCTCGCGATCGCCGAGTTGATGCCGATGACATCGCCCGCGGCGTCAACGAGCGCGCCGCCGGAGTTGCCGGGGTTGATCGCGGCATCGGTCTGGATGGCGTCGATAACCGTCGGGGTGGGCGACTGCGAGCCGCTGCCGCTTCCGCTACCGCCGCCGCCGAACAAGTTCGGCGGGAGCTGCTGGGTCTCCTCCTGGGTCTGTACCGGCCGGTTGAGCGCCGAGACGATGCCGGCGGTGACGGTGCCGGTCAACCCGAGCGGCGAGCCGACCGCGAGCACCGGGTCGCCGACCTGAATGTCGGCGCTGTTGCCCAGAGTGGCCGGCTTGAGCCCGGTGCGGTTGACCTTGATGACCGCGAGGTCGTCGAGTGGGTCGGTGCCGATGATGCGTGCCGACGCCGTGGAGTTGTCGTTGAACGTGACCGACACCGATCCACTACCGCCGGTAGCTGCGGCGACGACATGGTTGTTGGTGAGGATGTAGCCGTTGGACTGCAGGATGACACCCGATCCGGTGTCGTCCTCGTTGCTGCTGGTCACGTTGATCGACACGACGGACGGGAGGACCGCCGATGCGATTCGCGCGTACGAACGCGGCCCGGTCGTGAGCGCGCTCGGCGAGATCTGTGTCGGGTTGGAGGACAGGCTGGAGCCCGGCGAGCTGTTGCCGTTGTGGTTGATCAGCTCCGCGCCGACGGCGACCCCGCCGGCGCCGAACACGAATGCCGTCACCGCGACCATGGCCCCTACGCCAAACCTGCGTAGGCCTCCGGTGCCGCCGGACCCGTCCGATCCCGTTGGTGCCGCTGGCACGCTCCCGCCGTACGTCGGCTCGCCCGCGCCCAGTGGCGCGGTGGGATAGGCAGCGGTCGGCGACTCCCGGTCGCCGAGGTTCGCATCGCCGTCGTCGTCCCCACCGGACAAAGGGGGCCAGAACAGGTCGTCACTCATCTCGATCCTCCGTCGTTGATCCCTACGAAGGTGCCCACCCGAACTTAATTATTTCTGAGAGTTCACCCGAGCGGAACCACCCCAACCGCGCGATGGTCCACACTGGCGGCAGTGACCGAGCCCCGCGAGATGGCCAGCGCTGCCCTGAACGCAGGAATGCGCGCGGTCGAGCGCGCCACCGATGCCGTAGCGAACGCGAAACCCCGCCTGCGCGGGTGGTTTCATGCGGTGACATCACCGCTCGCGCTCGCCGCGGGTGTGGTGCTGATCGTGCTCGCTCCCACCGGGCCGGCCGCCGCCGCGGCCGCTGCGTACGCCGCGACCGCCGTCGTACTGTTCACCACGAGCGCGGTCTACCACCGTGGCACCTGGGGACCGCGCGCGGAGTCGTGGCTGCGCCGCTTCGACCACGCGAACATCTTCCTGCTGATCGCCGGCACGTATACACCGTTCGCCGCGCTCGCGCTGCGCGGCGATACCCGGATCGCCGTCCTTGCGGCGGTATGGAGTGCGGCGCTGATCGGCGTCGCGTTCCGCGTCTTCTGGATCGGTGCGCCGCGCTGGCTCTACGTCGCGCTCTACCTGGGACTCGGCTGGGCCGCGAGCTTCTTCGTTCCGCAGCTGATCGACGGCGTGGGCATACCGGCGTTCGTGTTGATCGCCGTGGGCGGCCTGTTCTACACCGCGGGCGGGCTGGTCTACGCGATCCGCCGCCCGAACCCGAGCCCGAAGTGGTTCGGCTTCCACGAGGTCTTCCACGCGTGCACGGTCGCCGCGTTCGCCTGCCAGTACATTGCGGCCTCGTTCGTGGTCTACCGCGCCGCGTAGCTTGACCTGCCGCAGCGCCGAAATTCACCCGTCCGGAGCAGGCCACTGCCGTTGCTTGAGTCACAATCGTGGTGGCGGGGATCGTCCACCCGACCGCCGCCGCGCCGACCCGTAGCGGGAGCGAGGTAGGGCAGTAGCGATGAGACTGGTCAAGCACGGTCACGCGGCGATCCGGCTCGAAGGTGACGGCGGAACCCTCGTCATCGACCCGGGCGGCTACACCGAAGACGCGTCCGTCGCGAACGTCGATGCCATCCTCATCACGCACGAGCACTTCGACCACTTCTCCGAGGACCGGATCCGCGGTGCGGTAGAGGCGAACCCGGGCATCGAGATCTGGACGATCGCGGCGGTCGCCGAGAAGCTCGCCGGTCTCGGGTCGGCCCTGCACGTGGTCGGCGACGGGGACACCTTCACGACCGCAGGCTTCTCGGTCGAGGCACATGGGATCTGGCATGCCGAGGTCCACCGCGACATTCCGAGGATCACCAACACCGGCTTCTTCATCGACGACTTCTTGTTCCACCCGGGCGACGCGCTCACCGTGCCGGACAAGGCGGTCGAGACGCTGATGCTGCCGATCCATGCGCCGTGGTCACGCACCGCGGAGCTGATCGACTGGGTGCGTGAGGTCGCGCCGAAGACCGCCCTCGCCATCCACGACGGCGCGCTGAACTCGATCGGGCTGGCGCTGGTCGGCGGCCTGCTCGGCGACCACGGCCCCGGCATCGGGGCCGACTACTACCGGCTCGAGCGCGGCGAGACCGTCGACTTCGTCTGAGCCCGGCCTCCACGAGCGCGGCGCGGCTACCGCGCGGTCTTGAAGCAGATCGGGCACGTAGCCAGGCCGAGGGGGCGGGCCGACCAGCGCATCGACTCGAAGCCGACCAGGTCGCTGCCGATCTCCCGACCGCAGATCGTGGTCTGCCTGCCTTCGAGATAGGCATGCACGGTGCCGCGCGGAACCTGCTGGCCTCGCGACATGATCATCGACGTCGATGCCACGCGGTAGACCACGACGCAGGGTGAACCGAGTGCGCGACCACAACCCGAACATGACCTGAACCCGAGGTGATCGGCGGCCGATCAGTTGAGGTACGACGGTCAACGACGGTCGACGTCGATCAGCACCTTGCCGACCGCGCGAGCTTCCACCGCGTCATGCGCGGCCGCCGTCTCGTCGAGTGAGAACCGGTGCGCCGGCAGCTCCGAAAGCGCACCCGCCGCCAGCGCCGAGCTGATGTCCCGGACCGCATCGAGAAGTGCCGGTCGAGGCACGCCGTACAACAGGACGAAGCGAAGCGTGACATTCGCTGTCATGCACGCGCGCACCGGCAGCACCGGGTCCGCTCCGTCAGCGGCGTAGCTGACGACCGTCGTCCGCGCGTCACTGAGCGCGAGGTCGAGTTCGAGGTTCGGCCCGATCGCGACCTCGACGATGCGGTCGAAACGCGCCGCGAAGTCCCTCAGCTGCTCGAGTGCGTTGCCGTCCTTGTAGTTCACGACGAGGTCGGCGCCGGCGTGCCTCGCCAGCTCGGCCTTCTCCGGCGTGCTGACGGTCGTGGCGACGCGGGCACCGGCGCGCTTGGCGAGCTCGATCGCGTAGTGCCCGACGGCACCCGCACCGCCGGCGATCAGCACGGTCCTGCCGTCGATCGGCCCATCGGCGAACAAGCAGCGATGCGCCGTCATTGCGGGCACTCCCATGCTCGCGCCGAGGTCGAAGCTCGCCGCGTCTGGCAGCCGGACGGCTTGCTCGCCGGGAACGACGGTGTACTCCGCCGCAGTACCCCAGCGGCGACCGGCCGATGCCATCCAGACCCACACCCGCTCGCCGATCCGGCCCGCATCGACGCCCTCGCCGACGGCGTCGATCACGCCGGCACCGTCCTGGTTAGGAATCTGAAAGCCGTCGATCGGCCGAGGCGTCGCGCCGGAGCGGCTCTTCCAGTCGGTGGGGTTCACGGCGGACACTGCGATCCGCACGCGCACCTCGCCCGGACCCGGCTCCGGCCGGTCGACCTCCTCGATGCGCACGACATCGCTCGCGGCGCCGTACTCCTTATAAAGGGCTGCTCGCATCGCGCCATTGTCCCCAGGCCGGTCGCGGGCAACCACTGCCGAGTCCCGAACCGGATCGGCGTACGGTGCACAACCGGGTACGGCGACAGATCGACAGGCAGGTGATCGCATGCGGCGCCACATTGCGGTGGTCGGTCCGAGCGTCGCAACGGCCGAGGAACTCGATTGGGCGTACGAGACCGGGCGCGCGATCGCCGAACGCGGCGACGTCCTGGTGACCGGCGGGCTGGGCGGTGTCATGGCGGCTGCCTGCCGCGGCGCCAGCGAGGCGGGCGGAGTGAGCGTCGGGCTGCTCCCCGGGTCCGATCGGAGCGAGGCCAACCCGCACGTGACCGTCGCGATCGCGACCGGGCTCGGTGAGCTGCGCAACGGCCTCGTCGTCCGCAGCGCCGACGGCGTCATCGCGATCGGGGGCAGCTGGGGAACGTTAAGCGAGATCGCGCTTGCCGTCCGGACCGGCACCCCACTCGTGGTCCTCGGCGGCTGGGAGCTCCGAGGTGGCGACAGTGAACCGCTCGACCTGCTCCGAGCGAACACCCCGACAGAAGCGCTGGCGATCCTCGACGGCCATTGACGAGCCGCATCGAACCGAACCCCGGGTTCGTTCGTGTCATGGTCGTAAGGTAGTTTGGACCTTACGTCGGGACCTTACGTCAGGACCTTACGTCAGAGAGCCGCCCGGAGGCCCGCGCACCGGCGCAGGAGCGATCCCCCGCAACGGCCGGAAGCAGGTTTGGAGGTTGCCATGTCAGGGGTCGTCGTCGTAGGGGTGCACGGATCGCTCACCAGTCTCGCGGCGCTGCGTACTGCGGTGGACGAGGCGCGGTCCCGCCGCGCCGAGCTGGTCCCCGTGCTCGCGTGGGCACCGGCCGGCGGGGAGCTGGTCTACCGCGCCGCACCGAGCGCACCGTTACTGAACTTCTGGCGGGCACAGGCGCGCGAGCGGTTGATGACCGCGTTCGAAGAGGCGCTCGGCGGCATTCCCAAGGACATCGCGGTGACGCCGCATGCGGTGCGATCGCATGCTGGTCAGATCCTCGTCCGGGCTGCCGAGTCGCCGGAGGATCTGCTGGTCGTCGGATACGGCCACCGGCGGGTGTTCGGCCGACGCCTGATCGGAGCCACGGCCCGATACTGCGTGAGCCACGCGACGGGTCGGGTCGTCCTGGTTCCGCCGCCCGAGCTGCTCCACACCCGGCACCGGTTCCCCGGCCGCACGGTCTCGGCCATCCGGGCCGCCTGACCGCGGCCGTCGTTCGCCTGGCGTTCACCTTGACGCCGTACGGTCCGCGCCGTGGTGTCGGGTCGGTCGCCTCATCCTTGGCGGTTCGCGTTCGCGTTCTGCGCGATCGCGGTCGGGCTCGGGCTGGTCCCGTTCGCTCCCGCGGCCGCGACGACGGATGCCGCCGTCACCGGGTCCGGCTCGAGCGAGGCAGCGGCAGCCGTTGACCAGTGGAGCGCGGACGTGCAGCCCCGCTTTCCGGTCGCCTACAGCGGCAGCGGCTCGAGCCAGGGCAAGGACGACTACGCGAACCTGGCCAGTGACTTCGCGGTCACCGACGTGCCGTATCTCGGGATCGACCCGGAGACCGCAGCGGAGGACACGGACCGAGGCCGGGTGTACGGCGCCGCGCCGGTGCTCGCCGATGCCGTCGCGTTCCCGTACCGGCTGGAGGTGGACGGCAAGCTGGTGCGCAACCTGCGGCTCTCGCCACTCACCCTGGCGGACATCTTCACCTTGCGGATCACCAACTGGGACAGCCCGCTGATCTCCCATGACAACAACGGGCGCAAGCTGCCCTCACTGCCGATCGTGCCCGTCGTCCACTCGGAGGGCTCGGGTTCCAGCTACTGGTTCACCTCCTACCTGGTGGCGGAACAACGAGCGATCTGGCGGGCATTCAACGGGGCGAGCAACGCGAGCCAGTACTGGCCGCGCCAAGGCGCCGAGGTCGCCCTGGACGGCAGTAGCTCGATCGGCGACTACCTGGCCCAGAAGGCGAACAACGGCGCGATCGCCATGGACGAGCCGAACACCGCACTGGACAACGATCTGCCCGTAGCCGCGGTGGAGAACCCGGCCGGGTACTTCACGACACCACCGGCGTACGACGTCGAGCTGTCGCTGACAAAGGCATCGGTCAACACCAACCCGTCGTCGCCGCACTACGCCTGGCCGAACCTGAAGCCGCTCTACGCCGACAAGGACCCGCGCTCCTATCCGCTGTCGTACTTCGGCGATCTGTACGTGCCCACGTCACCGTCCGACCCGCGAATGTCGACAGCCAAGCGGCAGTCACTGGCGGACTTCCTCGATCGGGCCGAATGCCAGGGCCAGCGCGAGGCCGGCGTTCTCGGCTACGGCCTGCTGCCGCCGAAGCTCGTGACCATCGCCTTTGCGCAGATGTCGGCGCTGAAGGCGGCCGATCCCGGGGTCGACGTGTCGAAGGACACGATCGCGGCCTGCGCCAACCCGACCTTTCCCAAAGGCCACCCTGATGTCGATCTGATCCCGAAAGCGACGCCGTATCCCCCGGACTGCGCAACGGCCGGAGCCGGACCTTGCGCCGCACAACGCACCGACGCCACCGCGCTCGAGCTGACGGTGTCGAAGCGCTCTGTGCCGCAGCATCATCGGACCGCTTTTCACGGTCTGCTGATGTACCGGCCGAGCCACACCAGGATCATCGCGACGGTGCGGCTCGAACGCCGCCACCACGGCCACTGGTTGGTTCTTGCCAAGCGCACCACCTCGGCGTACGGCCGGGTCGTCTTCCACCTCAAGCCCACGGCCACCGCGTCCTATCGCCTCGCCTATCTCGGGCCGTCCGCACGGCCCGCGGTCAGCGCCGTCATCAAGGTGTCGGTCCGGCACTGATCCGCGGCCGCTGGCGTCATCGGCTCGCCTTATGGTGGGAAGGATCGGACATATTCCCGCGGAGGCATCGATGACCACACTCGCCGAACGGCCGAACACTGCCCTGCTCGTCATCGACGTACAGAACGGCGTCGTGGACGGCTCATACAACCGCGACGAGGTGGTCGCGAACATCAACACCTTGGTCGACAAGGCGAGAGCCGAAGACGTGCCGGTGGTCTGGGTGCAGCACAACAGTGACGAGCTCGTGCCGGACACCGAGGTGTGGCGTTACGTGCCCGAGCTGGTCCGCCGCGACGCGGAGCCTTTGATCCAGAAGCGCTACGGCGACTCCTTCGAGGACACCGAGCTCGAGTCGGTGCTCTCCGAACGCGGGGTCGGTCGGCTGGTCGTGACCGGTGCGCAGACCGATGCCTGCATCCGCTCGACGCTGCACGGCGGGTTGGTCCGCGGTTACGACGTCACGCTCGTCGGTGACGCACACACCACCGAGGACCTGACCGAGTGGGGTGCGCCACCGCCGCAGCAGGTCGTCTCGCACACGAACATGTACTGGAAGTACCAGGACGCCCCGGGTCGCAAGGGCGGCACCGTCGCCACCGCCGACGTCAGCTTCGCCTAGCCACCCGCGCGAAAGTAGTGGCCGGCCTCGAGGTCGTCGATGAGGCCCGGCTGCGCAGGCTGCCAACCGAGCAGCTCGCGCGTCAGCGTCGAGGACGCGCGCGCATTCATGGCAAGGAAACGTCCAAGCCAGCCGAAATGCGCCGCCGCATCCTCGGGCGCGACCGAGACGACCGACAGGTCGAGCTGGCGTCCGATGACATCGGCGATCGAAAGGATCGACACTCCTTCGTCGGCAACCGCGTGAAGAACCGATCCGGCGGGGGCGCGCTCCAGCCCGAGGCGGAACACCGTCGCCGCGTCCTCCACGTGCACGGCGGACCAGCAGTTCTCGCCGTCTCCGACGTAGCCGGAGACCCCCTGCTCGCGCGCGATGTCGACCAGCCGCGCGATGAACCCGTGATCCCCGTCGCCGTGCACCGTGGGTGGGAGCCGTACGACGCAGGAGCGAACCCCTCGATCGGCGAGCGACAGCGTGATCGCCGCGTTCTTCATCCGAGGATGACCTTCGCCGGGTAGGTCGGTCTCGGTGCCAACTCCGTCCGGGCGGAGGCCGAGCGTTCCCGAAGCGATCAGCAACGGCCGGCCGGTGTCCTCGAGAGCGGTCCCGATCGCCTCGATCGCCGCCTGGTCGGCGGCGGCCGCGGCCTCGATCTGGGCGAAGTCGTGGATGTAGGCGAGGTGGACGACGCCGTCGCTCGCCGCAGCGCCCGCAGCCAGGCTGTCCGGGTCGTCGAGCGCTCCGCGGTGCGCACTCACGCCCGCTGCGACCAGCCGGTCGGCAGCGTCGTCGGAGCGCGCCAAGCCGACTACTTCGTGGCCATCGGCCAGCAGCTGCCGGACGACCGCAGAACCGATCCAGCCGGTCGCCCCGGTGACGAACACCCGCATGAGAACTCCTCGAGCCGCGATTGCTTCCTCAACCTGATCACACCGACGAGTGCAGCGACGGCGGCGGCTCCCTCACGGATGCCCCGCGGCGCGGTTCGTGATCTTGACGTTCAGCGGGGCTTTGGGGAGCAGCTCGTCGACCAGCTGATGCACCAAGCGGTCGATCTCGTCGCGGATCGGCCGCACTTGCGCGACCGACAGGCCGGCCGGGTCGCGAAGCTGCCAGTCGACGTAGCGCTTGCCGGGGAAGACCGGGCAGCTGTCGCCGCAGCTCATGGTGACGACCACGTCCGAAGCCTCGACCTCCTCGGTGGTGAGCAGACTCGGGCGCTCGCCGGCCAGGTCGATCCCGATCTCACGCATCACGTCGACCACCGCCGGGTTCAGCGACTCGGCCGGTGTCGATCCGGCGCTGCGGACCGCGATCCGACCGCCGGCGTACCGCTGCATCAACGCTGCGGCCATCTGCGACCGGCCGGCGTTGTGGACGCAGACGAAGAGCACCTGCGGGCCGTCAGGCACGGGCGCTCGTCCCTACCTGCGGAACGACGACGTCGTCCGCAGCCACGCCCGCCGCCGGGTACAGCAGGGCCAGCAGACCGAGCCCCACGACGGCTCCGGCGAGCTCGGCCAGCACGAAGCCCGGCACCGAGACGGGTGCGATCCCGGCGAAGGTGTTGCTGAACGCCCGGCCCACGGTGACGGCCGGGTTGGCGAACGATGTCGAGGACGTGAAGAAGTACGCCCCGCCGATGTACGCACCCACCGCCCATGGAGCCTGACTCGTGCGCTTAGCACCGGCCAGAGCGAAGATGACAAGCACGAGCCCCGCGGTCGCAACCACTTCGCCGAGCAGCAGGTGCGGACTGCTGCGACGGTGCTGCGACCAGGCGACGGGTGCCTTGGCGAACATCGCGTCGGCCAGGACGGCACCGCCGATCGCACCGACGGTCTGGCAGAGCACGTACGCGCCGAGCGTGCGTCCCGACAGACCCGTCCTCGTACGCCGACCCAGGTAGTGGTCCGCGAGTGAGACGACCGGGTTGAAGTGCGCCCCGCTGACCGGGCCGAGGATCACGATGAGCACAGCCAGCCCGGCTGCGGTCGCCGCGGCATTCTCCAACAGCCGCAGGCCGGCG
The DNA here is from genome assembly GCA_035504215.1 of Mycobacteriales bacterium. NCBI lineage: Bacteria > Bacillati > Actinomycetota > Actinomycetes > Mycobacteriales > Mycobacteriales bacterium. Next base: position 13,750 of record DATJSI010000075.1, on the reverse strand, counting down.
TCGATGCTGAGCGCCTGCGCCGCGATGCCCGACCCGACCACGACCGTGACCAGCAACCCGGTGCCGAGGAACTCGGCAAAGCACCGTCGGGCGAGCGGACTCATGCCGGAACCAGGCGCTCGGCGAACAGCCCGCCGACAGCGGCGAGAGCATCGCGGCGGGCGCGATACCAAACCCAGGTGCCGCGCCGTTCCGACTCGACCAGACCTGCCTCCCGAAGCACCCGGAGGTGGTGGGAGATCGTCGGCTGAGAGACGTCGAAGGTGGTGTTGAGGTCGCACACGCAGGCCTCGTCCGAAGCGGCGATGAGCGACATCAGGCGAAGCCGGGTCGGGTCCGCGAGAGCCTTCAGCAGCGCCACCACGGTCTCGGCCTGCTCCGCGCTGATCGGATCCGCGCCGATCGGCGCGCAGCATCCCAAGACATCGGTCGCTTGTTTCGACATTCATCTATATTGACAGGTGTCGATGCAATGGCGCAAGGTCGAAGCGCCAGCCAACCCGCGAACAAGGGAGACGCAATGTCGCGAGTGCAGCTCGCCCTCAACGTCGACGATGTCGATCGAGCGGTCGACTTCTACCGCAAGCTCTTCGGCACCGAGCCCGCGAAGCGACGACCCGGCTACGCGAACTTCGCGGTTAGCGAGCCACCGCTCAAGCTGGTGCTGATCGAGAACCCCGGCGCGGCCGGACACCTGAACCACCTGGGCGTCGAGGTGGATGCGACCGTTGACGTCGCGGCTCATCAGGCCAGACTTGCGGCCGCGGGCATCGCGACCGGTGAGACACAAACGACGACCTGTTGCTACGCCGTGCAGGACAAGTTCTGGGTCGGCGCTCCGGACGGCGAGCAATGGGAGCACTACGTCGTACTCGCCGACGCAGGCGAGGAGACCGGCGTCGGGGCGGGCGACCCGGCGAGCTGCTGCACGAGCGGTTGCGGCGAAGACGTCGGGTGCTGCTAGGCACTGCCCGATCAGCGCGAGGGTGTGGCTGCCTCGAGGATGGCGAGGACGTCGCGTAGCGACTCGCAGGTCCGGTAGGCCTTGGCGCGGATGTCCGGCGGAATTGTGCGTGGGATCGACGAGTCCGGCACTAGGAACGACGTCATCCCGGCCGCCGCTGCTGCGTTGATGCCGTGATCCGAGTCCTCGACCACCACACAGGATCGAGGCTCGCAGCCGAGCCGCTCGGCCGCGAGCAGGAAGACGTCGGGCGCCGGCTTTCCGTTGACGACCTCGTCACCGCCGGCGATCGCCTGCACGGCATCCGCCAATCGTGCAGACGCAAGTCGCGCGACGATCGTGTTTCTCGTGCTCGAGCTGCCGACGGCGAGTGGAACGCCTTCACGGCTCGCCCAGTCGAGGAGCTCGCGCAGGCCGTCCTTGACCGCCGGCTCGGAACCGCCGTACTGCTCGGCCCGTTCCCTGACTGCGTCGAGGTCGCCGCGCTCGCCAGGCCGCGCCGCCCACCATCCGGCGAGAATCGCCGTCGACTCCCGATCGGTCTTCCCGATCAGCTGAAGGTAGTCCTCGGCTTCCAGCGACCAGCCGAAGTCCTGTGCCGCGCGGCGCCAGGCACGGAACTCGACGATCTCGGTGTCGAGCATGAGCCCGTCCATGTCCAGAATCACTGCGCAGAACGAGCCTGCGCCGTCGAGCTGCCGCTGCACCGGTACGAGCTCGCCCACTCAGTAGCTGACCGTGTTGTAGTAGCGCCGCGTCGTCAGCGGATGCTCGCGGATGTGTTCGAGATAAGCGTCCACGCGTTCGAGCACGCAGGCCAAGATGACCGGGCTGATCAGCGACCGGGTCGCGCCCGACAGCCCGTCCGTCTCGTATGACGCCGGGTCCAGCACCAGCACATGCTCGGTGTAGCGGCGCACGAACGCCTCGACCCGATCCAGCAACGGACGGGTCGGGTCCTCGTTGCTCATCAGCACGACGCTCGCATCCGCATCGACGAGCTCGAGCGTGCCGTGGAAGAAGTCAGCCGCATGCACCGGTCTGGTCGTGATCCACTGCATCTCTTCGAGGATGCACATCGCGTAGTAGTGGGCCTCCGGCCAGCTGCTGCCCGCACCCGTGATGATGTGGTACGGCGATGCTGCCAGGTGCCGCGCGACCTGTTCGGCTCGTCCCTCGGCCGCGGCTTTGATCGCGAGCAGCACGTCGGGCAGGGCCGCAAGATCGGCCAGCACCGTCCGGGCATCCGGCCAGTCACCACGGTGGGCGAGCAACGACAGCGCCACGCCCAATGACTGGAGATAGAACGACTCGCAGGAGGTGTCGTCCTCGGCGAAGTTGATGAACGCACGGTCCGCCGAGTCCGCAACCGGAGTGCCCTCATTGGCAACGAGGCCGAGCACGAAGGCGCCCGCCGCATGCGCGTAGTCGACGACCTCGATGCTCTCGCGCGTGGTGCCCGACCGCGACGGCACGACGACGAGTGAGGACGGCCCGAGCACCGGGCTACCCAGGGTCATCAGCTCGGCCGGGCGGATCACCCGTACGTCGATCCGGGACCGCTCCGCGATCACGCCCGCGGCATGCTCCATCAACAGGCCCGCGCCGCCTGATCCGGCGAAGATGACGGAGTCACACCCGGCATCGAGCCGGTCCGCTACGACCGATCCCACGTCCTGCGCGACCCGCACCGCGCCGGTCTGGATGGCGAGGTAGCGCTCGGGGTCAAAGTTGAACATCGGACGCCTCTCCGTCCGCGGCGCCGACCGGCTCGCGCAGCGGAAAATGACAGGCCGCGAGGTGACCGTCGGCGAACCGCCGCATGGCCGGCTCCTCGACCGCGCAGCGCTCCTGCGCGAACGGGCACCGGGTACGGAACCGGCAGCCCGAGGGCGGATCGAAGACCGAAGGCAGCTCACCGGTTACCGGCACTCGCGTCCGAGCGCGCTCCCGGCGCGGGTCAGCGACCGCGGCGGTCTCGATCAGCCCGGCGGTGTAGGGATGCGCCGGTCCGGTGTAGACGCTCTCGGCCGGCCCGATCTCGACCATCTTGCCGAGATACATCACGCCGATCCGGTTGGCCATCTGCCGGATGACGCCGAGATCGTGCGAGATCAGCAGGTAGGTCAGGCCGTGCTCGAGCCGCAGGGTCTGCATCAGGTTCAGGATCTGCGCCCGGATGGATACGTCCAGCGCCGACACCGGCTCGTCGGCGATCAGCAGACGCGGCTCGAGAATCAATGCCCGGGCCAGACCGACCCGCTGCCGCTGACCGCCGGAGAACTCGTGCGGGTAGAGCTCGACCGCACGGCTCGGCAGGCCGACCTCCCGCAGCTGTTCGATGACCTTCTGCGTTCGTTCGTGCGAGCTGCCGACCGACTGGATCACCAGCGGCTCGCGCACGATCCCGCCGACCCGCATGCGTGGGTCGAGCGAGGAGTACGGATCCTGGAACATCATCTGGAGATCTCGCCGGAGCTCGGCCGCACCCGCTCGTCGCCGCGCCAGCGGCCCGGTAGCTCCGAGCACGCCAGCGTCGAGCCCGTGGAACGTGATGGTCCCCGACGTCGGCCGCTCCAGGCCGACGATCAGCCGGCTCACCGTGCTCTTCCCGCAACCGGACTCGCCGACCAGGCCGAAGGTCTCCCCCGGGTAGATGTCGAAGCTCACCCCGGAGACGGCGTGCGCGGTCCGTGCCTTGCGGCTGAACAGGCCACGCTTGACGCGAAACTCCTTCACCACGTCTTCGACCCGAAGCAGGGGCTCGACGCCGGATGTCGGCGCCTGGTCCGCCGCGGCCGCGGGTGACGCCATCGCCCCGGCCGTCGGCCGCTCGGTCGGCTCCGGGTTGATGCACGCGAACAGATGGCCGTCGCCGTCGCCGTCGTCGACCAGCGGTGGGTCGGTCACGGCGCACTCGGGAAGCGCGTTCGGGCAACGCGGGCGGAACCGGCACCCGGTCAGCTCGGCCGCGAGGTTCGGCGGGGTGCCCGGGATGCTGTAGAGCAGACCCTGCGCCGGGCGGTCCGGCTGGGGGATCGAGCGCAGCAGTGCCTTCGTGTAAGGGTGCCGGGGCTGGTCGAAGAGCGCGACCGTCTCGGCCTCTTCGACGATCCGCCCGGCGTACATCACCAGCACGCGGTCGGCGTGTGCCGCGATCACACCCATGTCGTGGGTGACCAGCAGGATGCCCATGCCGAGATCGGACTTCAGCTTCTGGAGCAGCGCGAGGATCTGCGCCTGGATGGTGACGTCGAGCGCCGTCGTCGGCTCGTCGGCGATCAGGATCTGCGGGTCGCAGGCGAGTGCCATGGCGATCATCGCGCGCTGGCGCAGGCCGCCCGAGAGCTGATGCGGGAACTGCCCGAGCCGCTCCGCCGCCCGCGGCATGCCGACCAGCTCCAGCACCTCGGTCGCCCGCTCGGTCGCCTCCGCCTTCGTCGCCTTCCGATGCAGGAGCACGGCCTCGGCGATCTGGTTTCCGATCGTCATCGTCGGGTTGAGGCTGGTCATGGGGTCCTGGAAGATCATCGCGATCTGGTCCCCGCGCACCGATCGCATCTGCCGCTCGGTGAGCCGGAGCACGTCGGTGTCGCCGATGCGCACCGATCCGGCGTCGATATGTCCGCCGTTGGGCAGCAGGCGCATCGCGGCGAGCCCGCTCATGGTCTTGCCGCACCCGGACTCCCCGACCAGGCCGACGATCTCCGAACGACCCACCGTGAACGACACCCCGTCGACGGCGTGCACGACCGAACGCCGCTGCCGGATGTTGACGTGCAGGTCGTCCACCTCGAGAACTGCTGGCATACCCTCTCGCTCGCGTTGTCGTCGACGCCTCAGCGCCGCTGAAGCCGGACCTCGAGGGCGTCACGCAGACCGTCCCCGATGAAGTTGAACGCCACCACGGTGAGCACGATGATCACGCCGGCCGGATAGATCTCCCACCAGTAACCGTCGTACAGGTAGTTCGTACCGTTGGTGAGCATGCCGCCCCACGTCGCGGCCGGAGGCGGCAGGCCGAAGCCGAGAAAGCTCAAGGTCGCGAGGATCAGCACCGCATCGGCGACCTGGAAGGTCGCGTTCACCACGATCGTGGAGACAGTGTTCGGTACGACGTGCCGGAAGATCATCCGCGTCGAGGACCCGCCCATGACGCGAACCGCTTGGACGTATTCGCGGACCCGCAGCGAGAGCGTCTCGCCTCGCACCAGCCGGGCCGGCCCGACCCACGACAGGGCCGACACGACCAGGATCAACAGCCCGACCGTCGGCCGGAACACAGTGGCGAGATAGATGAAGATGAACAGCGCCGGGATCGCGAGGAAGATGTCGACGACCCGCATCATGATCGAGTCGAGCGCACCGCCGAAGTATCCGCTGACCGCCCCCCACAACACACCGAACGAGGTTGCGAGGACGGCGACCGCAAGCCCGATCTCGATCGAGCTCTGGCCGGCCACCATCAGCCGGCCGAGGATGTCGAACCCGACGTAGTCGGTGCCGAGGGGATGCTTCGCCGACGGCGACTGGTTGAGCTGCACCAGGTTCGGCTGGGTCTGGTTTGTGTGGTAAAGGTGCGGGCCGATGAAGCAAAAGCCGACGATGAGCAGGACGAGAAGCACGCCCACGAGGGCCAGCTTGTTCTCTACGAACGACCTGCCGATCAGCGCCCACGGGTTCGGGGTCTCGACCAGCTCACCCGCGTCGAGCTCGGGGTGAAGGGTCGCCTCAGTCATAGCGAACCCGCGGGTCCAGGACGGCGTACATGATGTCGGCGAGCAAGTTTCCGATGACCGTGACGAGCCCGACAAGAACGGTGATGCCGAGCTCGACCGGATAGTCCGACGTCGATGCCGCCGTGAAGAAGGACAGCCCGACGCCCTGAACGTTGAAGACGTTCTCGACCACGACTCCGGCCGTCAGGATGCCCGGCAGCGAGAGCCCGACGATCGTGGTGACGGAGGCCAGCGAGTTCCGCAGCAGGTGCCGGCGCAGCAGCCGGAACATCGACGAACCCTTCGCGGTCGCCGTACGGATGTAGTCCTGCGCCAGCGTCTCGATCGCGGCGGAGCGCATGTAACGGCTGAAGAGCGCCAGGTTGATCAGCGTCAGGGACAGGATCGGCAGCACGATGCCATCGGGATGCTCGATCATCGCCACGACGGTCCTGCCCTGTGGCGCCTCGGATGGCAACAGCCGCCAGGTGACCGCGAACACGGCGATCAGCAGCAGCGACAGCCAGTACGACGGCATCGAGTAGAGCAGGAACGACACGGCGGTGACGCTGTGGTCGACCAGCTTGTTGCGCCGCACCGCCTGCCAGATACCGAGCGGCACCGCAATGATCAGCGACAGGACGAGCGCGGTGCCGACCAGCAGCACGTCTTTGGGGAACTCGTTGGCGATGATCGTGCGCACCGGTTCGTTCAGCTTGTACGAGTAGCCGAGGTTGCCGCGCACGAGCTGACCGAGGTAGTGCACGTACTGCACCACGATCGGATGGTTCAAGCCGTACTGGTCGATGAAGCCCTGGATCTGGGCGTTGGTCGCGCGCGGCCCGATGATCGCGCGCGCCAGCGAAGGGCCGGTCGCGATCAGGTTCTGCAGCACGAAGGCGATCAGTGTCACGCCGAGTACGACGAACACCATCTGGATGAGCCGATTGACGAGGAAGCGGATCATGCGGGCTCCAGGTCCTCGGTCCGCTTGCGGTGCGGTGCAGCAGCCGGCCGGCGGCCGCGCCCGGCCTTCACCGGCGCTTGCGCGGTCGACTCGCGCTCGACCAGCTTTGCTTCGAGGAGCAGCGTCTGCGCGGGCGAGGTGTCACCGTCGATCCGGGCGAGGAGGCGGCGCGCCGCGGTCGCCCCGATGTCATACGCCGGCTGTGCGACCACGGTGAGGCGCGGCCGCACGATCGTCGTCCAGTCGAGGTCGTCGAACCCGAGCACGGTGCACTCGCCAGGGAAGCGCAGACCGGAGTCCTGCACGGCTTCGAACGCCGCGAGAGTGAGGAGGTCGTCGACGGCGAGCACCGCGGTCGGCGGCTTGGGCAAGGCGAGCAGTGCGCGGACCGCGCGGTAGGCGTCCGGCCGGTTGTACGTCGCGTTCGCAATCAGCTCGGGCACGACCGGCAAGGCGGCGGCGCGCATCGCGCGGACATAGCCCACCGCCCGCGCGACCGTCGTCTGGGCGTGCCGGGCGTCTAGTGCGGCCTCGTCGAGCTCGGCGATCAGGTCGTCGCTGAGCAGGTGGGTCGTCGCCACGCCGATCCGGCGATGGCCGCGCTCGATCAGATGCTTCACGGCGTCCCGTGCCGCGCTGACGTTGTCGATCAGGACGCAGTCGGCGGCGAGACCCCGCACCGATCGGTCGACCAGCACGATCGGCACGCTGCTGGCGACCACGTCGTCCAGGTGGGCCGCTTGGCGCAGCTCGGTGGGCGCAACCACCATCCCGTCCACCCGGCGCTCGAGCAGGGTCTGCACCGCGCGCCGCTCGAGCTGCGGATCCTCCTCGCTGTTGGCGACGACGACGTCGTACCCCTTGCTGCGGGCGAAGTCGGTGAACCCGCGCATCGTCTGCCCGAAGAACGGGTTCTGCATGTCCGCACTCACGAAGCCCAAGGTCTGGGTGCGGCCGGTGACCATCCCCTGGGCCAGCCGGTTCGGGGTGTAGCCGAGCGCCTCGGCATGCTGGCGAACCCGGCTCCTCGTGGCCTGGCTCACGCGGCCGTACCCGCCGAGCACTCGCGCCGCGGTCGCCCGCGACACCCCGGCCGCCGCCGCTACGTCGTCAACGGTCGGCCGGCCGGGTGTGGCTTGCGAGCGCTCTCGCACGTCGGCACCATACCCGCGGTCCCCCGGCCACGCCAGCCGGATCAGTGATCCCGGAGCGCCACTACCCTGCTTCGCCGAGCGACCTGTCCGGAATCTCCTGCTACGGCACGAGATTTGGCCTGAAGTTCGCGTCCAGTGCGCCCGCCCGCCGGCTGTTGGTAACGATTTGTTATCGACCCGAGCTCGGCTCTTGACGGGAGGCAGCCCGTTCTGCCGTGATCAGAGCATCGGATTTGAGAGAGCGTTCTCTCACATCGCGGCGCCACACGTGGATTGGAGCACGCCATGTCGCTACGGCTTGGTCTGACTGCGAGGGTCAGCGTTCTCGCCCTCCTGGCAGGGCTGGCAATCACCGCCTGCTCGAGCTCCTCGAACCCTCCCTCGTCGTCCTCGTCTTCGTCGTCGTCGCCCTCCGGCGGCGGCACGGCCACCGGCGGCACCGTCACCATGGCCTACCCGCCCGGCACCGAGCCGGTGGACATCTTCCCGATGTTCCCCGCCTCCGACGACACGACCCAGGAGATCTTCTGGTTCGTCGAGCAGATGTGGCGACCGCTCTACTGGTTCGGCGACACCTCGGGCGGCATGACCTTCAACCCGGCGCTGAGCCTGGCCAACCCGCCGGTGATGTCCAACGGTGGCAAGACCGCGACGATCACGATGAAGAACTGGAAGTGGTCCGACGGCCAGCCGATCACGACGCGCGACGTCGAGTTCTGGATGAACCTGCTGAAGGCGAACAAGTCCAACTACGCGAACTACGTCCCCGGCTACTTCCCGGACAACATCTCGAACATCACCTACCAGAGCCCGACGAAGTTCTCGATCACGTTCAAGCAGAAGTACAGCCGGAACTGGCTGCTGCTGAACCAGCTGTGCCTGATCTTCCCGATGCCGCAGCATGTCTGGGACAAGACCTCGGCCAGCGGCAAGATCGGCAACTACGACCGTACGACGGCGGGCGCGAAGGCGGTCTACTCCTACCTGAACAGCCAGGCCGGGAAACTGTCGACGTACACGAACAACCCGCTGTGGCAGGTGGTCGACGGACCGTTCCACCTCAAGAGCTATGACGCGAACAGCCAGGTCACGCTGGCAGCCAACGCGAAGTACTCGGGGCCCGACAAGCCGAAGATCTCTGCGGTCCAGTTCCTGAACTTCACCAGCGATGCGGCGGAGTACAACCAGCTGCTGAGCGGCAACATCGACTACGGCTATGTACCGTTCAACGACCTCGCTTCCGACTCCCGGGTGAAGGACCTCGGCTACTCGATCGTGCCGTGGGCCCAGGCCGGGATGAACTACGCCTCCTTCAACTACACCAACCCGACGACCGGCCCGCTGTTCTCGCAGCTGTATATCCGCCAGGCGATCCAGCACCTGACGGATCAGAACAGCATGATCACGGCGGCGCTGCACGGTGCCGGCGTCGCGACCTACGGTGCGGTGCCGCAGTACCAGCCGCAGCCCTCGGTCAACGGCACCCCGTTGGCGGACCCGGCAGCGAACGGCAACGCCTACCCGTACAGCACGTCGGCAGCGATCAACCTGCTGAAGTCGCACGGCTGGAACGTCGTGCCAGGCGGCACCGACACGTGTGCCAAGCCGGGCACGGGCGCCGGCCAGTGCGGCGCGGGCATCAAGCCGGGCCAGAAGCTGGCTTTCAAGTTCACCTACCCGACCGGAGTGAGCCAGGACGCCATCGAGGTGCAGCTCTTGGCGAGCGACGCCAAGAAGGCCGGTATCAACATCAGCCAGCAGCCGGTCCCCGACTCGGTGACGTTCTCCGACACGGTCTGCAAGAAGGGCAGCCCGTGTAACTGGGACGTCGACTACTACTTCCTCGGCGGCTGGCAGTACGGCGTCCCGATCGACTACCCGGTCGGCAACGTGATCTTCGGCTGCGGCGGTCCGTACATCGGCGGGTACTGCTCGCACAAGCTGGACGGCCTGATGTCCGCGGCTGAGACGTCGGACAACATCCAGGCGCTGTACTCGTACGAGAAGTTCCTGAACACCAACAACCCGGTGTGGTGGCTGCCGCTGCAGCCCTACCAGTTCTCGGCGATCAAGACGAGCCTGTCGGGGACCACCCCGCAGAACGTCGGCTACTGGATCACGCCGGAGTACTGGTCGCTGAGCAAGTAGCACATCGTGCGGGGAGCGTCGGTGGGTCGCGACGCTCCCCGCTTTTCCATCGATCGACCCGTTGACTGGAGCGAACCGTGCCCGTGAAAGACGTTGCCGACGACCTGGAATCGACCATCAACCACGCGCTCGCGCAACGAGCTCAGGTGGGCGCGGTCATGGCCGAGCTGGCGAGCGAGCTAGAGACTGTGTACTTCGTCGGCTGCGGCGGCTCGCTCTACGCCAGCGCGCCGGTGGGCGACATCATGGCGGCCCGCGGTCGAGCGGTCGTCGGATCCCGGGTCGAAGCCGGCGAGTTCGTGTACGGACCGCCGGCCAGGCTCGGACCGGACTCCTTGGTCGTCGTCGGATCGCACACCGGGACCACGCTGGAGACCGTCAAAGCGATCGAGGTCGCGCGCGACCACAAGGCGCGAGCCGTGCTCGCCATCACGCGCGACGCGAACAGCCCGCTCGCGACCGGTGCCGACCACGCCTTCACCTACGGCAGCAAGCACACGGTGTGGGAGCCCAAGCAGATCTACCTGGCCCAGATCGGTCACGCCGCCCTACTCGCCGGCGGCGACGAAACCCAAAGCGAACACGACGCCGCCCTTGATGCCTACTCGGGCCTCGGCGGCGCGATCCTCGACGCGATCGCGACCTGCGACGGCTACTTCTCGGAGCTCGCGACCTCGCTCGCGAACGAGCCGGTGATCTACGTGCTCGGCGCCGGACCGGCCGAAGACGTGGCACGCTGCCTGTCGATGTGCTATTTGCAGGAGATGCAGTGGCTGCATTCCGGCGCGTTCAACGCCAACGAGTTCTTCCACGGCGCGTTCGAGGTGGTCACGGACCAGAGCGAGGTCATCCTGTTCATGGGTCAGGATCACTCGCGCCCGATCGCTGAACGGGCTCGCACGTTCCTCGAGACGTATGCCCGCCGTACCTGGACAGTGGACCTCGCCGACTTGGCGCTTCCGGGCATCCCGGAAGCCCACCGCGGCGAGGTCGGTTCGCTGGTGCTGGGTGCGCTGGCATCGCGCATCGCGCAGCACTTCGAGGCAGTGACCGGACACGACTTGAACACGAGGCGGTACATGCACAAAGTCGAGTATTGATGTCGATCGCGTGCACCGGTGACAACGTCATCGACATCTACCTGGGATCGGGTCAGGGGTATCCGGGCGGGAACGCGGTCAACGTGGCCGTCGCCGCGTGCCGCAGTGGAGAGCCCTCGGCGTACGTCGGGGCGGTCGGCCAGGACGACTTCGGCGCGATCCTGCGGCAGTCACTCGCCAGCGAAGGGGTTGCGACCGACCATCTTCGCGTGCTTGCGGGAACCACGGCGTGGTGCGAAGTGCGCGTGGTCGACGGTGACCGGGAGTTTCTCAACGCTGACGAGGGCGTGTCGCGGATCACGCTGAGCGACTCGGACCTGGACTACCTCGCCGGGTTCTCCGTCGTACACACCGGCGACAACTCGATGCTCGAGTCGCAGGTCGCCGCGATCGCGGCGCGCGCGAAGGTCTCCTTCGACTTCGGCGAACGGCCGCGCGGATATGTCGACGAGTTGATCGGGCACGTCTGGTGCGCGTGCTTCTCGGCGAGCCGGTTGTCTGCCGACGCAGCGACGGCGCTGGCCGACGAGATGGCCGCTCTCGGCCCGGCGGTAGTGCTCGTCTCCGAGGGCTCACGTGGTGCTCAGCTCGTCGTCGACGGCGCCAGATATCGCTCCGCCTCACACGCGGCGGCGGTGACCGACAGCCTCGGTGCGGGCGATGCGCTGATCGGCGGCGTCCTCGCCGGCCTGGTCTCCGGCCAGCCCCCGCAAGACGCGCTGACCGCCGGCATGCAGCTTGCGGCGCGCACGGTGAGCGACTACGGCGCCTTCGGCTACGGCTTCGACCTGGACGCGTCCGCGGTGCGCCCGGTCTCGATCCCGAGGCCGCACGACCACCACGAGGCCCGCCGGCAGGGCTGACGCCGTCCGGGATGTCTTGCGACAGGAGCGGCGCTGACTCGCGGGGGCGTTAGGAGAGACTTGCGCGGTGGATCAGTGGTGGCACCGCGACATCATCGCCGCCGGCAAGCTGCCCTTGATGTTGTGCTTCCTCGCTTATCTCGTGACCTTCGTGACCACGCGAACGATCACGCGCCTGATCCGGGATGGGCGGGGACCATTCCGCAACGCGGTCACGGGCACCGGGCTCCACATCCATCACTCCGTACCCGGCCTGATCCTGCTCATCGTCGGTGCGTTCACGGCCGTCGGCGGTCCTGATCACCTCGGCTGGCGCTGCTTCGCAGGCGTAGTCGTCGGGATCGGGGTATCGCTCGTGCTCGACGAGTTCGCGCTGATCCTGCATCTGCAGGACGTCTACTGGACCGGCGAAGGGGAGCTGTCCGTCGAGGCGGTCACCCTCACCGCGGCCTGCCTCGCGCTGGAGCTGATCGGCTTCAGCCCGTTCGGCGTCCAGCACGCGGACCAGGTCGAGCGCTACTTCCGGCTGAGTGCCTCCGGGCTGCTCGTCGTGGACGGCTTGCTGGCGATCGTGTGTGCGCTCAAGGGCAAGTACCGATGTGCACTGTTCGGACTGTTCGTCGGACCGATCGCTGCCGTCGGAGCGCTACGACTGGCACGGCCGAACTCGATCTGGGCTCGGAGGTACTACCACGGCCATCGCCTCGAAGCCGCCACCAAGCGAGCTGCCGGGTTCGACCGGCGATGGCGTCCGGTGCAGCAGGACTGGGAGGACTTCCTCGGCGGCCGACCGTCCTGACGCGAGGCAGTGATCTTCGCCTTCACGACCGGAAAATCGACCGACACGCCCCGACCCGCCGTCGAGGTGGTGACGAAGGCGAAGATCTGCGGCATGTGGAGCTGCGAAGTGGAGCTGAGGGGACTCGAACCCCTGACCCCCTCGTTGCGAACGAGGTGCGCTACCAGCTGCGCTACAGCCCCAGGTAGCCGACGAGTTTAGCCGACCGGCTCTGAGCGCTCGGGCAACTTTCGGCCGGCCCAGGCAGGGCGAAGGGCTCAGTCGTTGACGGCCCAGCGGCGGTCGAGGATCTCCTCGAGATTGTCGACCGGGTCGAGTTCCTCGGGCGTCTCCGCCGGCGGCAGGAGCGGTTCGAAGATCGGTGGCCGGGCACGCCGGGCAGGCGCAGTCGGCTTGTTGACGTAGGTCGGCGGGGGAACCGGCACCGGGTCCCACTCGGCACCACCGATCCCCGGCTCCGGCTCCGGCGTCACGGCCTGCGCGGCGGGCGCCTGTGGCGTGTCGAGGTCGAAGAACAGCTCGCCGTCCGCCGGCTCGGCGCTACGGCGGCTCTCGACCGGCTCGGCGGTCTGGTCGAAGACGGGCTCGGCGTAGCGGTCGATCTCGACGGTCGGGTGATCGTCGTCGAACACGGCGGTCTGGTCGAAGACGAACTCATCCGGCGCGGCGTATGCGGCGGCCGTCTCCCGCTGTTCGACCGGCCCGACCGGCGCGGTCTGGTCGAACAGCGGCTCGAGCGCAGGCTCGGCCGTCCGGGCCATCTCGATCGGTTCCGGCTCGTAACGGGTCGGTTCGACATCGTCGGACGCAACGTAGCCGGGCATGGTCTGGTCGAAGAGCACCTCGCGGCGTTCCTGAAGCTCAGCCGGGCGCGTGCGGGGCACTGCCGCAGTCTCTCGGACCCGCTCGGGAACGATCTTCGCCGCACGCTCCCGGACACCCTCCCGCGCGGGCATCGCGCGCTCGCGCGCCTGCCGGGCAGCGGCCGGCATCGCCGCAGCGGGCTCGGCGACCTCCGGCGGACCGGCACGCAGCGA
>DATJSI010000074.1 GCA_035504215.1 Mycobacteriales bacterium | reverse complement strand
ACCACCTGCACCCGACCTCGCCCGAGACCTCGCTCCCGCAGCGGATGGCGGTGGAAGCGGCACTCGCGCTCTGTGAGGTAATCCGCAGCGGAGAGCTCGACCGGCTCCGGATCTGCGAGGCGGCCGACTGCGACGACGCGTTGCTCGATCTGAGCAAGAATCACTCTCGCCGGTTCTGCAGCACGTTGTGCTTGAACCGCACCAACGTCGCCGCCTATCGGGCCCGCCAGGCGCAGGCCCGCCAGCACGTACCGGGGGAGTCGCACCATGAGGCAACGACCGCCGACGCCTAAGTGGGTCAGCGCGCTGCTGGTTCTCGGCGTGGTCCTGATCGCCCTGCTCCCGGTCGCGTTGATCGGCGCCGGACTGCACATTCGTGGCCAGGTGACCCCGATCAAGGGCGGGTCGCGCGCAACCGGCACGATCGTCGGGGTCAGCTCGGAGGACGAGATCCACGGCAAGTCCTTCACGCCCACGATCGCCTTCACCGACTCCCGCGGGCATGTCCATCTCTTCGACGGGCCGAGCGACGCGACCGCGCAGAAGGTCGGCACCAAGGTCGTGGTCTCCTACGACCCGGCCGACCCGGACCACGCGACCGACGTGTCCGCGGGTACGACGGGATGGAAGGCGACCTTCTGGACCGGCGTGGGGCTGGGGGTCGTCGAGGTCGGGCTGATCGGCTGGGTCATTCGCCGGCGGGTGAAGGTTCGCGGGGCTCGATCCGGGCCCGACGTCACTTGACATCGGGCGTTCCCCCTCGAATACTCGTAATCGAGTAACCGAGGAGGGGCAATGACCAGACGCCGGGTGTCGAACCCGCTCGCGCTGGCCGTCCTCTGCTGCCTGGTCGAGCGACCCATGCACCCGTACGAGATCTCCACGACGCTGCGCTCCCGCGGCAAGGAGCAGAGCATCAAGCTCAACTACGGATCGCTCTACTCGGTGGTCGAGGCGCTGCAGAAGCACGGCTTGATCCAGCCGCGGGAGACCACCCGCGAAGGCCGGCGGCCGGAGCGGACCGTCTACGAGATCACCGAAGCCGGCCGCACCGAGTGCGAGGACTGGCTCGCCGAGCTGCTCTCCACGCCGGTTCGTGACTTCACCTCACTCGAGGCCGGCTTGTCGATGATGCCGATCCTTCCGCCCGACGAGGCGGCACGGTTGCTCGAAGAGCGCTGCGACAAGCTGACCGCGGCGCTTCGGGCGATCGACGCATCGCTGTCGGTCGGCGACGACCTCGGCCTGCCCGAGCTGTTCGTCGTCGAGTCGAAGTTTCGCCACACCATGCTCGTCGCTGAGCGGGACTTCGTGACCCACCTGGCCAAGCGGATCAGGGTCGGCGAGTTCCCCGGTACGGCGGCGTGGCGGCGGATGCACGAGCTGCAGACCGAGGGCGTGACCTTCGAACAGATCACCGCCGATCCGGTCCGCTATCTCGGGGAGGAGGCACGCGCGCTCCAGCCGGAACCGAGGACGTAATGCCAAACCCCCGGCCGGTGCGTCAACACCGGCCGGGGGCCGTACCCACGAGTCGAGCCGAAGCGGCCCGTCCCGAGGCGCACCTTCACGATAGGCGCTTCGGTCTCGACTCCTTGCCAGCCAAGGAGTTCGAATGTCCATGTCCGCGTCGACCGCACTGTCTGCGGTCGATCTCGTGAAGACCTATCCGGGCGGCCGCAAGCGACCGCGGGTTCGCGCCCTCGACGGGTTGTCCCTCGACGTCGCGGCCGGCAGCGTGTTCGCGCTGCTCGGGCCCAACGGCGCCGGCAAGACGACGACGGTCAAGGTGCTGACCACCCTGTCCGCTCCGGACTCGGGCACGGCGTCCGTGCTCGGAATCGACGTACGGAACGATCCGCAAGGCGTCCGGCGCCGGATCGGGCTGGTCGGCCAGAAGGCCTCCAGCGACCCGATGGCGACCGGCCGCGAGAACCTCGTCCTGGCCGCGCGACTGCAGGGCGTGCCCGGCGCGGCGGCGCATGCCCGCGCGAAGGACCTGCTCGCACGCTTCGCGCTCGAGGACGCGGCCGATCGGTTGGCCAAGACCTACTCGGGTGGCATGTCGCGCAAGCTCGATGTCGCCATCGGTCTCATGCATTCACCGCCGGTGTTGTTCCTCGACGAGCCGACGACCGGTCTCGATCCGGAGGCGCGCGCTCAGATGTGGACGGAGATCCGCCGGCTCACCGACGGCGAGGGCATCACGGTGCTGTTGACCACGCATTACCTCGACGAGGCCGACGCGCTGGCCGATCGGCTCGCGATCGTCGACCACGGTCGGGTGGTCGTCGAGGGCACGCCCGAGGAGCTCAAGAGCGAGCTGTACGGCGACACCATCCAGGTCGAGCTGGTGTCTGCGGCTTCCGGGGCGCAGGCGCTCGCGATCCTCGACCGGCTGCCGGGCCTGCACGATCTCGCACTCGACGGCGGCCGGCTGCGCGCACGGGCCGACAACGGAGCGCGCGCAGTGCCGCTGATTCTCACCGCTCTCGATGAGGCGTCGATCCCCGCGGACACCGTCACCATCGGTCGGCCGTCGCTCGACGACGTCTACCTGCGCCACGTCGGGCACGGATTCGAGGTGGCCGCATGACCACCCTCGCCGTTTCGTCGTCTGCTCCGCTTTCGCTGGCCCGGCGTGAACGCTTCCCCCTGCTCCGCCACTCCGCGTACCTGACCGTGCGCTCGATTCACACCCTGATCCGGGTGCCGGCGTACGCGATCGCAACGCTGATCCAGCCGATCATCTGGTTGCTGCTGTTCGGGCAGCTGTTCAAGTCCGTCGTACACATCCCGGGGTTCAGCCCGGGGTCCGGTGACTACCTGGAGTTCATCACCCCGGGCGTGATCGTCATGACCGCGCTGTTCTCCAGCGGCTGGGCGGGCACCGTCTACATCGAGGACATGAACCGTGGCGTGATGGATCGGCTGCTCGCGTCGCCGGTCAGCCGGGGCGCGATGATGATCGGCACGCTCGCCTACCAGGGCCTCACCACCGTGCTGCAGACGCTGGTGGTGTTCGGGATCGCCTATCTCACCGGAGCCCGCTTTCCCGGCGCGGTCGGCGGGATCGCGATCACGGTCGTGGCCGCGGTGCTGATCTCCGTGATCGTGGGCTCGTTGTCGAATGCACTGGCCCTGCTGGTCCGCCAGCAGGAGGCACTGATCGGGATCAGCCAGTTCGTCGTGCTCCCGCTGCAGTTCGTCTCGTCGGCGCTGTTCGACGTCCGGCTCTCGCCGGGATGGGTGCAGCACGTGGCGCGCTACAACCCGGTGGACTGGGCGGTGGTCGCGTCGCGACAGGCGCTGTCGGCCGGCACGGAGTGGGGTGCGGTCCTGCCCCGCCTGGGCTTCCTTACCGGGTTGGCAGTGGTGATGGCGTGGCTCGCCACCCGGGCCTTCGGCAGCTACCAGCGCTCGATCTGAGCGACCGGCATCGGATCCGATGCCGGCTCCCCGCCGGCCACGCCTCGGCTCAGCCGGCGGGGAGCCGCCCCGCGTGCTTGTCGTCGAGCAGGTCGGCGAACAAGTCGCCGTGTTCGTCGACCCGGGCGAGCGTGTCCGCGGCGGTGAAGACGAGGTCGGCAGGCGAGCCGGCCGCGGTCACCTCGTCCCAGCTGATCGGCGTCGACACCGTCGGTTGCGGCCGGGCGCGGAGCGAGTAGACCGAGATCGTCGTTTTCGCGCCGTTGTTCTGCGACCAGTCGATCAGCACCTTGCCGCCGCGAATCTCCTTCGTCATCTGCCAGACCACGAGGTCGGGCCGTTCCTCGGCCAGTCGCTGGGCGAGCTGCCTGGCGTAGGCGTGCGTGTCCTGCCAGGCCGCGCCGCGAACGGGCACGTAGAGCTGCATTCCCTTGGACCCACTGGTCTTCGGGTACGCCGTGAGGCCCTCGTCCTTCAACGCCGAGCGCAGCAGCTGCGCCACCTCACAGCACTCGATGATCGTCGCGGGCGGGCCCGGATCGAGGTCGAACACCAACAGGTCCGGGTCGTACACCTTGCCACGGGGGCCGACCCGCCACATCGGGATGTGCAGCTCGAGCGCAGCGAGGTTGGCGGCCCACACGAGGGCCGCGAGCTCACCGATCACGGCGAAGTCGATCGTTTCCCGCGCCTTCGTCGAACCCGGCGTCGGAAGCGTGACCTTGCGCACCCAGTCGGGGGTGTGGCGCGGCGCGTTCTTCTCGAAGAAGAACTTGCCGTCGACGCCGTCCGGATAGCGCTTGAACGTGGCCGGCCGGTCGGCGAGGTGCGGCAGCATCACCGGCGCGATCTTCGCGTAGTAGTCGATCACCTCGCCCTTGGTGAAGCCGGCCTCCGGGTAGAGCACCTTGTCGAGGTTGGACAGCGTCAGCGTCCGGCCGTCGACCTCTACCTGGATCTTCGAGCGGGACTCAGGACTCACGGCGTACCTCTTCCACCGGGCGGTCGGGTCGAAGCCCCCGCCATGACGACTGCCGCAACCGGCCATCCCGGGTCCACTGGGTGAACACGACCTCGCCGACCAGCTCGGGGCGTACCCACCGGGCGTCGCGGGCATCCGGGCCTGGCACCGGCGGGTCGAACGGCGAGTCCTGAGCCGCGATCGGATCGAGGTCGGAGCGAAGGTCGCGCAGCATCGCTTCGGTAAATCCGGTGCCGACCTGGCCGACGTAGCCGAGCCGGCCGTCTGCGGCCGGGATGCCGAGCAGCAGCGCGCCGATGCCGCCCGCTCGCCGTCCCTCGCCAGGTGACCAACCGCCGATGACGACCTCCTGGGTGCGCAGGTTCTTCAGCTTCAGCCAGGTCTTCGAGCGCGCGCCAGGGACGTAGGTCGACGTCAAGCGCTTCATGACCAGGCCTTCGAGCTGCTGCTCCTTCGATGCGGCGAGTACGGCGTCGCCGTGCCCGGCGAACCATGGCGTCGTGCGCCAGGACTCGCCGCTGAGCGACAGCTCGGCCAGTGCCTCCCGACGCTGTGTGTAGGGCAGGTCGAGCAGCGAACGGCCGTCGAGATGGAGCAGGTCGAAGACGAGGTAGGTGACCGGAACGCCGGCCGCCGCTCGCCGGACCGCAGCGGGCTCGGCAACGTGCATGCGGCTCTGCAACAGGGCGAACGACGGCCGGCCGTCGGCGTCGAACGCGACGAGCTCGCCGTCGAGCACCACCTGCCGTGACCCGATGGCGGCGGCGAGCTCGCGCAGCTCAGGATAGGAACGGGTGATGTCGCGATCGTTGCGGGACATCGCCCGCGCCCGGCCGCCGTCGACGTACACGACGGCGCGTACGCCGTCCCACTTGAACTCATACCCCCACTCGGCATCGTCGCGAGGGAGCGAGGATGTCGGCGCGGCGAGCATCGGCGCGATGTGCGCGGGCATCGGCAGCCACCCGTCCGGAGGAGGATCCATCCGGTGCACCATCCAGTCGCGGTCGCGCGAGCCGGTCTTGAACAGCACGTAGCGACCGGACACGCGGCTACCTGCGAGCACCACCATGACCTCGCGGTCGTTCCACTTCTCGCACTCGTAGGTGCCGCGGTCCCAGATCGACACGTCGCCACCGCCGTACTCGCCATGAGGGATGTCGCCGGCGAAGTCGAGGTACTCCAGCGGGTGGTCCTCCGTGTGCACGGCCAGGTGGTTGGTCTTCGGGTCGATCGGGAGGTTCTTCGGCACTGCCCATGACACGAGGACGCCGTCGCGCTCGAGCCGGAAGTCCCAGTGCAGGGCGCGGGCGTGATGCTCCTGGATCACGAACCGGTTGCCCGGGCCGTCGGGGACGTCGTCGTGGTCGGGCACGGGCTCCGGCGTGCGCTCCCGATCCCGCTTGGATCGGTAGGTTCGCAGCTCCGGCATGCCGCGATTGTCTCAACCGGCCGGCACCGGCAAACCCCTCGTACGGCGGCGGCCGCCCGCCGGGTCAGGTGAGCAGCCCGCGGGCGTACCAATCGGCGCGATCCCGGACTCCGGGCACTGCGAAGAAGTAACCGCCGCCGAACGGCTGGACGTAGTCGACCAGCGGCTCGTTGACCAACCGCTCCTGGATCGTGGCGAACTGTCGCTGGACGTCCTGCTGGTAGGCGATGAATGCGTGTCCGGCCTGCAGGTTCCCGTTGAGGTCGACGCCGAGGTCGTAGTTGTACGAGCGGCGCACGATGCGCTGGTCGGCGGTCGCCGGCGTGCGCGGGTTGGCCAGCCGGATGTGCGAGTCGAGCGGGATGACGTGACCCTTGGGGTCGGCCTTGTAGTCGGGTACGTCGAACTCGGCGTCGCCGTCGAGCGGCGCACCCGAGTCGCGACGACGCCCGAACATGCCTTCCTGCTCGTTGATCGACACGCGGTCCCAGAACTCGACCAGCATCCGGATCAGCCGGACCACCTGGTAGCTGCCGCCCTGCGCCCAGGCCGGCTCGCGCGGGTCGTCGACCCACACCAGCTCGGACGCGGAGCCGCCGGTCGGGTTCGCCGTACCGTCCTTGAACCCCAGCAGGTTGCGGGGTGTGCCGGAGGGCCGCGGCGGCGAGGCGTAGCCCTCCATCTTCCAGCGCAGCTGCATGGCGCCGCGGGTGTGCCGGGTCAGGTCGCGGATGGTGTGGTGCACCGTGTCGGCGTGGTTGGCGCAGAGCTGGAGCATCAGGTCGCCGTGCAGCCAGGCCGGGTCGGGGGAGTCGTTGGGGAAGACCGGCATCGGCGACAGCACGCGCGGCCTTTCGGCCGCCAGCCCGAAGCGGTCGTCGAACAGGCTCGCGCCGAGTGCGGTGGTGATGGTCAGCCCGTCGGCGGGGATATCGGGTCCTAGCACGTCGCTGTCCGAAGGTGGCTGGCCGACGCCCAAGTCGGCGGGCACGCCGCCTGCGGTGAGAAATCGTGCGCGCGCGGTCAGCGTCTTCATCAGGTCGATGAGCGCGCCGCGGTCCTCGACGATCACGTCGAACGACGCGAAGCAGGCGGCCGCCTGTTTGTCGGTCGGCCCAGGCGTGAGGATGCCCGCCTGGTGCGGGCCGTGGAACGGATACGACCCGTGGATTGGCACCGAAGCATCGGCGGCTCGGGCGTCCGCGCGGTCACCCCCGACCAGTACGCCGGTGGCCAGCGCGGTTCCGGCGGCGCCGGCGGCGGCGCCCTTCAGGAAGTTGCGGCGGCTGATGCTCATGACTGGCTCGGTGGCACTTCGAGCAGGTCAGGGACCCGCGAAAGGGTCTGCAGCACCGTACCGATGGCGGCATCGACCCGTTGCCGTGGGAGTAACGGTGTCGCGGACAGTGGTCGCCACCGGTCGCCGTCGCGGGTTGCCAGCAACGCGCGTTGCAGCTCTTGAAGCTCGGTGC
This sequence comes from Mycobacteriales bacterium, assembly GCA_035504215.1. Classification (NCBI taxonomy): domain Bacteria; kingdom Bacillati; phylum Actinomycetota; class Actinomycetes; order Mycobacteriales; species Mycobacteriales bacterium. Next base: position 12,188 of record DATJSI010000074.1, on the reverse strand, counting down.
GCGCCTGCGGCACAAGTCGAGGAGCGCGCGCCGTGATCTGCGCGGACAGCTGGTCGAGCACGACGGAGGTGACCTGGGTGTCGGCGTAGGTCTCGGCGTACGCCGCACCGGCGCCTTCGTCATCGATTCCCGAGAGATGGTCGCGAAGCGCGTCCTCGAGGATCTCGTGCGCACGAATCGGCAGGTTCGTGGGATCGCCGGCGATCTCGTCGGACTGCACGTGTCGGCGGAGTGTCATCACGTCAGCGGCGAGCGTGTCGGTCTGCGACTGCAGCTCACGGCGCGAAGCACCGTGCCAGAGGTCGTACTCGACCCGGTGCAGGCCGGTGAAGTCCGGGTCGTGTGCACCGCCTGCGAGGCCGTCGGGTAGACCGTCGATGGCGATTCCGTCGGCGCCGAAGCTGTCATAGGAGGCGCCGACGCGTTCCCAGGTGAGCTGCGCGCGCAGCCACGCGACCCGCATCGCGTCGGGGTCACCGCGGTGGATCGCGCTGCGCAGCGTCGCGACGTTTGCTGACAGCGTGCGCAAGTCGTGCTCGACGTAGGCCTGGTACGCGTGGTTGGCCGGCGCGAGGTCGGCAATCGTCACCGGCCGGATCGCTGCGGTGGCGTGGCCGATCGAGTGGCCGCTGACGTCGACCTCGCCCGAGGCCATCGCCGAACGACCGGACATCAGGCAACGGATCGTGTAGCTGCCAGGGCCGATCGTCGCGGTCATGTCGGCGGTCGTCGCCGGACCGATCGTCTCGATCTCGGCGACGACCGCTCCCGAGGCGTTGACCAGGTTGATCTCCCCGGACCGGCCGGAGTTGTTGGTGACACTGAAGGTCTGGGTACCGACCTCGCCGCTGTGCCACTCCGGTGCACACGACGAGCGGCTCACGGTGACAGTCGTGGTCGACGTCGCGGCCGCGGTCGGGAGCGCTGCCACCACGATGCCGGCGACAGCGGCCGGAACGACCAGAAGCGCCGCCGCGACCGGCCAGGTCCGGCTGGTGCTGATCTCGGCCCAGCGCGACCGCGCCGGTGGCCCCGCGGGTTGTTCGCCGGGCTCGGCGGGCTTGGCCGGTTGCCGGACCGGCTGGGTCCGCGCCGACCGCAGGAACAGCGGAAGGACGACCGTGAGGTAGCTCGCCCAGGCGACGACCTGGAGCACCGTCATGCGGGTTGAGAGGTCAGTGACGCCGGTGACGATCGACACCCACCACGACCCCGGATCGACGTGGTTGGAGACGTCGAACGCAACCCACTGGTTGCCGGGAAGCCAGCCCGCCTCCTGCAGGTCACCGAGGCCGTAGCTCAGCACCCCGGCCGCGATCACGATCAGCGCGATCGCCGTACGCGAGAAGAAGACGCCGAGGTTGAGCCGCACCGCCTGACGAAACAGCAGCGCGCAGAGCACGACCGCGGCGAGCAGGCCAACCGCGGCGCCGATCAGCGGGCTCACCGTCTGCCCCGAGGCGCGTACGGCGGTCCAGAGGAACAGCGTCGTCTCCAGACCCTCGCGGCCGACCGACACGAAGGCCGTGACCGTGAGGGCGCCGGCGCCGAGCAGCGCCGCGTGCTGGACACGGTGGCGAAGCTCGCCGGACAGGGTCGCCGCGGTCCGGCGCATCCAAAAGATCATTGCGGTCACGAGGGCGACCGCCGTCACGCTGAGCAGCCCGCCGACCGCCTCTTGTCCTCGGCTGGACAGCACGCTGGTCGAGTAGGTGAGCACCGCCGCGAAGCTGCCCGCCGTCGCCACGGCGCCGAGCACGCCGAGCCAGATCGGCGCGGTGGACGGTCGCTCGCCGTCGGGCCCTCCGAGCTTGTGGACCGCGGCCAGCAGGATGCTCACCACCAGGCCGGCTTCGAGCCCTTCACGCAGCCCGATCAGCAGGTTCGGTACGGCGTCGGCCCAGTGCACGGGCACTAAGGTAAGGCAAACCTTACTTCGGCGTCCAGCGCGAGCGGTGCGCGGACCTCAGCAGGCGCGTTTCGCCGTCGGCGGCTCCGACGGCGCGTAGAGATGCTGGCCGAAGTAGTCACTGATCGCGCGCATGACGTCGGCGGATCTGGTGAGCAGCACGTAGCGCTTGCGCGGTCCGACCCGGCCGGTCACCGCACGGGGTGGGCGGAAGTCGACGAGGAACTCGTTCTCGTCGGCGAGCAGGCGCAATGAATGCGGGGTGTAGTACGAGACGTGCCCCCGACCGAAGATGTACGCCTGCTTGACCAGCGGTCCGCCGTCGTACACGTTCGTCGAGCAGACCACGAGGCCGTTGTCGCTGACATAGCTGAGCAGCCGCGGAAACTCCTCGCGCGGCTGTTCGAAGTGCTCGATCACCTCGGCAGCGACGACGATGTCGAAGCTGCGCCAGCCGGGCTGGCTGATGTCGATGAACGGCGCGTCGTCGCGAACCTGGACGACGTCTCCGATCGCCACGTCGCGGACCCCCGCGAGGCGGGCGATGTGGTGGTTGTCCATGCTGCGGCCGGCGCCGTAGACCAGCACGTCGACCGGGTCCCGGTCGAGGGCGTCGAGGGCAAGCTGCGCCATGCCGAACTCGCGACCGGGTCGCTCCAGGGTTCCGACCCGGGCTGCGAGCCCGAAGTGCTCGGCGGCGGCAGCCTTCGTGTAGTCGTGGGTGTTATGCGGCAGGGTGACGTGTCCGCACTCGCGGCAGGTCTCGGCCACGAGCCGCTTCTGCCGGTCCAGCCGGTGGATGACCTGACGGTGGATCCGCTGCGCTCCGCAGACCCGGCAGGGGCCGGAATCCGATCCTCTACCGATCCGAAGCATGCCGATCCCCGTCGCGCTCGACCCGAAGTGGACGATCCCTCAACGCCCCAGGTCGGATCCGGGTTGACAGCGAGCGGTGCTTTTTCGGGTGCGCGCGGCCCAGCGCAACGGAGCCCTACGACGCGGCGCCTTCTCCTCGGCTAGTCGAGACTGGCCGCGACCAGGTCACACAGGTCCGCGAGCCGGCACGTGTAGGCGTACTCGTTGTCGTACCAGCCGAACACCTTGACCAGCTCACCGTTCACCTGGGTGAGCGTCGCATCGAACACGCATGACGCCGGGTCGCCGACCACGTCCCGCGAGACGATCGGGTCCGTGTTGTAGCGGACGATCCCGCGCAGCGGCCCCTCGGCAGCGGCTCGGAAGGCCTCGTTGACCGCTTCGGCCGTCGTGGGCTCGGAGACGATGAGCGAGAGGTCGGTGAGCGACCCGTCCTCGACCGGGACGCGAACAGCGACACCGTCGAGTCGCCCTTCCATGGACGGCATGATCACGCCGGTCGTCCGCGCGGCACCGGTCGACGTGGGAATGATGTTGACCGCCGCCGCCCGGGCCCGATGCAGGTCCTTGTGCGGTGAGTCGAGCACCACCTGGTCGTTCGTGTAGCCGTGCACGGTCGTCATGAAGCCCTTGACCAGACCGAAGGCGTCGTCGAGGACCTTCACCATCGGGGCGACGCAGTTCGTCGTACACGAGGCGTTGGAGATGATGTCGTGCTGCACCGGGTCGTACGCCGAGTCGTTGACACCCATGACAACGGTGAGGTCGACGCCCTTGCCGGGCGCGGAGATCAGGACCTTCTTGGCTCCCGCCTTGAGATGCAGAGCCGCGTCGTCGCGGCTGCGCAGCTTGCCGGTCGACTCGATCACGATGTCGGCACCGGTCTGCCGCCAGTCCAGTGCGGCGGGGTCGCGTTCGGCGGAGACCGCGATGTGCCGACCGTCGATGAGGAAACCGGTGGAGTCGACGCTGACCTCTCGGCCGAACCGGCCGTAGGTCGAGTCGTACTTCAGCAGGTGAGCCAGCGTCTCGATGCTGGTCAGGTCGTTGATCGCGACGATCTCGAGGTCGTGCTGGTCGGCAAGTCGCAGGAAGCTTCGACCGATCCGGCCGAATCCGTTGATGGCCACGCGAGTGCTCATGGTTCCTCCGTTGGAGTCGTCGGGGACAATCGTGTCCGCCGATTCGGGACTCGTGGCAGAGGAAAAGGTCCCGGAGTGCGCGGGCTGCAGTGCCCGTCGTTCGGCGCTCGGAGCCTTCAGCCGGCGGCGGGTGTCTCCTGCTACCGGTTGCGCGCGGACAGCAGCAGCTCGCGGACGTCGCGCCCGGCTTGGCTCATCCGTTGCTGGGCCTCGCCCGGCTCCTCTGCCGGTGGCGGTTGCAGGCCCTTGGCCAGCACGTCGACGGCGTCGGCGAGCACGTGTGCCGCCTGCACCAACGCGGCAATCTCGTGCTCAACGGTCTCCAGGCGTTCACGCTCCGTGCGCCGGCTCGGCTGTCCGCTTGCCTCGATGTGTACGGCGGCCTCTTCGCAGCTCGAGCCTCCCGTGTCGCCGACGGCGACCTCGGCCTCGCCGTCGGAGCCGAGCACCAGCCGGCCGGCAGGAGCACCGTTGGTGCCGGACTCCGGCTCGTACCGGCGGCGCAGCCGGTCCGCGATCTCCCGTCCCAGCCTCGATGCCATCGCCTCGTGGTGCGCCTGCTCCCAGGCGGTGACGCCGTACTCCTCGACGCCCAGCGGTCGCTCCCGCGGGGAGTCCGCGGCATCCTCGGCGTTCGGCTCATCCTCGTCTGCGGCGCCGATCCAACTACCGAGATCCGGCGTCTCCGGATCCAGCGGGTCGATCCGGTTCCACTCCTGGCTGGTCATGGCGTCCGCCTCCGTTTCCTCGGCTCCACCATTGCCGGGCAGGGGGACCCGGCGCTAGGGACCTTCTGCCCGATCTTGGGTGGAAGCGGTTCGAGACGCGCGAAGGGCCCGAGTCCACCCTTCTCGGTGGAGCCGGGCCCTTCGAGCTCCGCGGTTCAGCTGATGTCGAACCGGTCGAGCATCATCACCTTGTCCCAGGCCGCGACGAAGTCGTGCACGAACTTGTCCTGCGCGTCGTCGCACGCGTAGACCTCGGCGAGTGCTCGCAGCTCGGAGTTCGACCCGAACAGCAGGTCGACCCGGCTGCCGGTCCACTTCAGCTCGCCGCTCGCACGGTCACGACCCTCGAACTGCTCGGCGTCGTCCGACGTGGGCGTCCACGCCGTACCCATGTCGAGGAGGTTCACGAAGAAGTCGTTGGTCAACGACCCCGGACGCGCGGTCAGCACGCCGACGGTGGACTGCTTCGCGTTCGCCCCGAGCGCGCGCAGGCCGCCGACCAGCACGGTCATCTCGGGAGCGCTCAGGTTGAGCAGGTTCGCGCGGTCGATCAGCAAGTACTCGGCGGGAAGACGTTGACCCTTGCCGAGGTAGTTGCGGAATCCGTCGGCCGTCGGCTCGAGCGGGGCGAACGACTCGACGTCGGTCTGGTCCTGGGTCGCGTCGGTGCGACCCGGCGTGAAGGGGACCGTGACGTCATGCCCGGCGTTCTTCGCTGCCTGCTCGACACCGGCGCAGCCGGCGAGCACGATCAGGTCGGCCATCGAGATCCGCTTGCCGCCGGACTGGGCGTCGTTGAACGACTGCTGGATGCCCTCCAGCGTCCGCAGGACGGTCGCCAGCTCGCCCGGATCGTTGACCTCCCAGCCGCTCTGCGGCTCGAGCCGGATCCGAGCGCCGTTGGCCCCGCCGCGCTTGTCGCTGCCGCGGAACGATGACGCGGCGGCCCACGCCGTCGACACGAGCTGCGACACCGAAAGGCCGGCGGCGAGGACCTGTGCCTTGAGTGCGGCGACGTCCGCCTCGCCCACCAGCTCGTGGTCGACGGCCGGCACCGGGTCCTGCCAGATCATGATCTCGTCCGGCACGAGTGCGCCGACGTAGCGCTGGATCGGCCCCATATCGCGGTGGGTCAGCTTGTACCACGCCCGTGCGAACGCGTCGGCGAGCTGCTCGGGGTGATCGAGGAAGCGGCGCGTGATCTGCTCGTAGATCGGGTCGACGCGCAGCGCCACGTCGGTGGTGAGCATGGTCGGCTGGTGCGCCCGGCTCGCGTCGTGCGGGTCCGGCACGGTGCCGGCGCCGGCACCGTCCTTCGGCCGCCACTGCTGGGCGCCGGCCGGGCTGGTGAAGCACTCCCACTCGTAGCCGTAGAGGATCTGCAGGAAACTGTGGTCCCACGTCACCGGAGTGTTCGTCCAGATTCCTTCAAGGCCGCTGGTGATGGCGTCGTTGCCGCTGCCGGTGCCGAAGCTGTTCTTCCAGCCGAGCCCCTGCTCTTCCAGCGGCGCGCCCTCCGGCTCCGGCCCGACGTAGAGCTCGGGGTCGGCAGCGCCGTGGGTTTTCCCGAAGGTGTGGCCGCCGACGATCAGGGCCACCGTCTCCTCGTCGTTCATGGCCATCCGCCGGAAGGTCTCGCGGATGTCGCGCGCTGCGCCGAGCGGGTCCGGGTTGCCGTTCGGGCCTTGCGGGTTCACGTAGATAAGACCCATCTGTACGGCGGCCAGCGGGTTCTCCAGCTCGCGGTCGCCGGTGTAGCGCTCGTCGCCGAGCCAGGTCGTCTCCGGGCCCCAGTAGACGTCCTCGTCCGGCTCCCAGACGTCTTCGCGACCGCCGCCGAAGCCGAAGGTCGTGAAGCCCATCGACTCCAGCGCGCAGTTGCCGGCGAAGATCATCAGGTCCGCCCACGAGACCGCACGCCCGTACTTCTTCTTCACCGGCCACAGCAGGCGGCGCGCCTTGTCGAGGTTGCCGTTGTCCGGCCAGCTGTTGAGCGGAGCGAACCGCTGCATGCCGGCGCCGCCGCCACCTCGGCCGTCGTCGATGCGGTAGGTGCCGGCGCTGTGCCAGGCCATGCGGATGAACAGCGGGCCGTAGTGCCCGAAGTCGGCCGGCCACCACTCCTGCGATGTGGTCATGACCGCTTCGATGTCTCGCCGCAGCTCGTCGAGATCGACGGTCGCGAACTCCTTCGCGTAGTCGAAGTCGGCGTCCATCGGGTTGGCGACCGGCGGGTGCTTGCGGAGGATCCCGAGGTTGAGCTGGCTCGGCCACCAGGTGCGGTTGCCGGCCCCTTCGGTCGGGTGGAACGCACGGCCGACCCCGACGGGGCAAGCAGTGGTTTCCTCGTTCATCTCGCCGACTTTGGCGTTCGGGTGCTCAGACACGGGTTTCCTTCCGGGTCAGGTGGCGGTTGCTGGGTCAGAAGCTGTGGAGCAGGTCGGGCACAGGCCCCAGTAGACGACCTCGGCCTCGTCGATCGCGAAGCCGCCGTCGTCGGATGCGGTCAGGCAGGGCTGGACACCGACCGCGCAGTCGACGTCCACGATCACGCCGCACGAGCGGCACATGAGGTGGTGGTGGTTGTCCCCGACCCGCGACTCGTAGCGTGCCGCCGAGCCGGCCGGCTCGATCCGGCGGACCAGCCCGGCCGTCGTCAGGGCACGAAGTACGTCGTAAACCGCCTGGTGGGAGACGTCGTGGCGGTTGGCCCGGACCGCGCCGATGATCGTGTCGGTGTCGGCGTGCGGGTTGGCGTGCACGGCCTCGAGCACGGCGACCCTCGGCCGGGTCACGCGCAGCGACGCCGTGCGCAGCATCGCTTCGCACTCGGCGCTGGAGGGCACGGACCGCAGTCTTGCCGATTTTCTTGAACGATTCAAGTATGGGCGCCGCTAGCCGGCGGCGGTCCGGTGCCCCGGAGCGGGCTAGCCGCCGTCGAGCACGGCGTCGGTGTCGCCGATGTCCCGGCGGATGGTGCGGCGGGCTGCCTCCGGCGAGCGCGCCAGCCGGACCGCGAGCGCGAAGACGGCGAGGCTGAACACGGCGACGACGCCGATGTCGTACCAGAACGGCAGCATCCGGTCGCCGCCCTTGAACTGACCGAGCTTCGACAGGACGGCCATGCCGGCCAGCCAGGGAGCGATCCACGCGGCCGACCGCCAGTTCGACACGTCCGGTCGCCGGTCGGCCGTGCTCAAGAAATAGTTGGCCGCGAAGATCACCGCACCGACACCGAGGACGACGTACAGCTTCCACAGCGTCGACCAACCGGTCCAGTAGATGATCAGGTTGGCCGAGATGAACGACAACGGGCAGAGCACGTTCGCAGCGGGCATCCGGTACGGGCGGTCGCGGTCCGGGTCCTGGCTGCGCAGCGACAGCAGCGAGACCGGTGCGAACGCGTACATCAACGCGGACGCGGACGTGATCACGCTGACCAGCGACGCCCAGCTGGGGAACGGCAGAAGTGCGGCTTCGCCGACGACGAATGACACGATGACGGCGATCCATGGAACACCGCGGCTGCTGACCGCGGCCATCGCGGGCGGCACGTAGCGGTTGTGGCCGAGCGCGTACCCGAGTCGCGACGACGTCCCGTTGTAGACGAGTGCGGTGCCGGAGGGGGAGATGAAGGCGTCGATGTAGAGGATCGATGCCAGCCAGCCGAGGCCGAGGGCCGAAGCGATCGTCGCGTACGGCGCAGTGCTCTTGACGTGGCCCAGCGGGGTCGCCCAGCCGTGGATGAGGTGGCTGGGGTTCAGCGAACCGATGAACGCGACTTCCAGCGCCAGGTAGACCACCGTGCCGATCAGCATCGACAACACGACCGCTCGCCACAGGTCACGCTGCGGGTTGCGGGCCTCGCCGCCGATCTGCAGCGCCTGCTCGAAACCTTGCAGCGCGAAGACCACCCCGAGCGGCAGCGCGGCGAGCACCCCGTGGGCGCCGAACGGCGCGAACTTGCCGCCGGCGTCGAAGTTGCTGCCATGGTGGGCGACGACCAGCAGCGCGATGATCGTCAGGAGCGGAATCGCGAGCTTCCAGACGACCGTGGCGTTGTTCGAGCCGGCCAGCCATTTGACCCCGAAGAGATTGATCGCGGTGAACACCACCATCAGCCCGGTCGCGATGAGAATGCCCCACCCGGTCAGCGTCGGCGTCGCACTGCTCGCCGACGTGTGCGTCAGCGCGGGCAGGAAGGACAACCGCCCGTCCGCGTAGGTGAGCGCCGCCTCGACCTCGACCGGCGCGAGCAGCGCCGATCCCACCCAGCTCATCCACCCGCACGTGTAGCCGGCGAGCGAACCGAACGCGTAGTGCGGGAAGCGTGCGGTCCCTCCAGACACCGGGTACGCCGCACCGAGCTCGGCGTGCACGAGAGCGAGCAACGCGAGCACGAAGCCGGCGAGCACCCACGAGATCAGTGACGCGGGTCCGGCGGTCTGGGCGGCGGTGAGCGCGCCGAGCAACCAGCCGGAGCCGATGATGGAGCCGAGCGAGATGAAGGTCAGACCGAGCAGGCCGACATCGCGGTGCAGCTGGCCGGAGCCATGCGCTCGCGATGATCCGCCGCCCGCCCCTCGTCGTGCCGCCGTCAGGGTCGACATTGCTGGCTCCGTTCTTCCGATCCGCGCGAGCCCTGCCCCCGGGACTAGCGCCCGACCGCCCGTTCGAGCTCGTCCTTGGTCATCGACGAGCGGCCCTTGACGTTCTTGCTGCGTGCTTCGGCGTACAGCTGGTCCTTGGTGCGCCCACCCGATCCGCGGTGGGAACGCAACCCGCCGCGGCGCCCTGAGGAGATGTCCTCCGTCGACGTTCGGCTGGCCTGTCGCGACTCACCGTTTCGAGCTCGCTCCTTGTTGACGGTTCGCGCCGCGATCTCCTCGGCGGTGTCCTCGTCGCGCCCGCGCTGCTCGAGCCCTTCCTTGATGTGCTCGTACTGGCGCTCCCGCTTGTCCGACCAGGCTCTCGGCATCGGCTGCTCCTTCCACGTGTGGGTCTTCCCCGGTCCATACCCCCTCGGGCGGCGATCAGTGCTTGCCGACGGGTTCGGGCCGGGAAAGCAGGTGCGGAAGTAGGCAGGGAGAGGGCACCGGTCATCGGCTACTCGTTCAAGAAGGGGTTCCTGGCATGGGCGGCCGAGCGCCTGGGTACCCCCACTTCGACAACGTCGCGATCAGCGCGGCGCGCGAAGCGGAACCCACAAGGAGCCGATCCGATGGCCTCGGCAACCACAGCCGCCGTGCACGGCATCGACCGTCTGGTCCGCAACGTCGAGACCGGGCGGTTCGAGCGATCGCTGTCGGCGTTGACCGCCGTCGGTTCGGTCATCACGTCAGCCGAGATCTATCTCGAGCACGACCGGGCCAGCTTTGGCAACAACATGATGTGGGTGCCGGTCGCCATGGGACCGGTCGGGTTCGCGGCCGGGGTAGCCGGCGTTTTCAGCAAGCGCGCGGCAAAGACGTTCCTGCCGCTCGTGTCGGCCACGATCGTCGCCAACGGGTTGCAGGGGACCTACCTGCACATGCGCGGGATTTCGCAGCGGCCGGGCGGTTGGTCGCTCGGCAAGTACAACGTCGAGATGGGACCGCCACTGCTCGCGCCGCTGCTGATGACCATGGTCGGCGGGATGGGTCTGCTGGCGGCCATTCTTCGCCGCGAGGGCGAGTAGTGCGCCGCGGCATCCTGCGCCGTCCGGCGGAGAGCACGGCCAGCACTCCCGGCACCGAGGACTCGCGCTTTCCCGGATACGACGTGCTGGGCGAAGTCGAGCGGTGGGATGCGACCACGGCCGGCGTCGTACTCTCCCGGCTCGCTCCGCCGCCCCCCATCCGGTTCTTCTCGCCCGACGAGGAAGCCGTGGGTCGAGCGTTGTTCGACCAGCTACTCGACCAGCGGGACGAGCCACGCGTCCCGATCCTCGAGATGGTCGACGCCCGGCTTGCCGAGGCGATGACCGATGGTTGGCACCACGCCGAGCTGCCGGAGGACGGTGCGGCGTTCCGGCAGAGCTTCGCCGCCCTCGATGACGACGCGAAGACGGCGTACGGCGAGCGGTTCGCGCTGCTCGAGTGGTACGACCGGGCCGATCTCGTGCAGTCGGTGCACGACGCCGACGGTGACTGGCACGGGCTGTCGGCCGGCTACGTCTGGGACCTCTGGACCCGCTACGCGTGTACGGCGTTCTACAGCCACCCGTGGGCGTGGAACGAGATCGGCTTCGGCGGGCCGGCCTACCCGCGCGGCTACAAGAACCTCGGCATCAACGCGCTGGAGCCGTGGGAGGTCAACGACCACGCCGACGAGGACCCGATCGGTCGCGGCGCGGAGATCGAGCAGGCCCGCCGCCGGCACGCCGAGGTCCGCAGCCACGAGCTCCGCTCGCGTGACCCGAACGGGCCGAAGGGCGTCAGCGACCGGCTGGCGACGCCCCGATGAGCGGTCTGGCGCATGTCCGCAGCCGAAACGAGTCGGCCTGGCTGCTCCCCAATGACGGCAGCCGGACCAACCATCGTCTGCGCCGCGACATGCGGCGGTTCGACGACACCGACGAGGTGGACATCGCGATCATCGGCTGCGGTGCGGGCGGGTCCGTGCTCATGCAGCGGCTGGCCCGCGCGGGGTGGAAGGTCGTGGGCTTCGACGCCGGCCCGTTCTGGGACCCGGATCGCGACTGGGTGAGCGACGAAGCCGGCTCGCATCACCTCTACTGGACCGAGCCACGCGTGATCGCGGGCGAGAACCCGATTCCGCTCGGTTCGAACAACTCCGGCCGCGGCGTCGGTGGCTCGATGGTGCACTTCGCCGGCTACGTGCCGCGCTTCCATCCGTCGGACTTCTCGACGTACTCGAACGACGGGGTGGGCGCGGACTGGCCGATCAACTACGACGAGATCGCGCCGTACTACCGGCTGCTCGAGGAGGAGCTCCCGGCCGCCGGTGAGGACTGGCCGTGGGGGGATCCGCACTCCTATCCGCACTCGCCGCACCCGGTGAGTGGGAACGGTCTGGTGTTCCAGCGTGGCGCACTCGCGCTCGGTATCCCGGTGCGGGTCGGCCCGGTCGCGATCAGCAACGGCCGGTTCGGCAACCGCCCGCACTGCATCTACCGCGGGTTCTGCCTGCAGGGCTGCAAGGTCAACGCCAAGGCGTCGCCACTCATCACGCACATCCCGGACGCGCTCGCGCACGGCGCCGAGGTCAGAGCGGACAGCATGGTCAGCGCGGTCGTGGTCGACGACGAGCGCGGTCGGACGACGGGGGTGCGCTACTTCCGGGGCGGCGTCGAGCGGTTCCAGCGGGCGGCAATGGTCGCGGTGTGCGGCTACGCGATCGAGACTCCGCGGCTGCTGCTGAACTCCGCGACGAGTCGTTGGCCGGACGGGCTGTGCAACGAGCACGACCAGGTCGGCCGGTACGTCATGGTGCAGGGCGCGCCGCAGGCGGCGGGACGCTTCGACGACGAGATCAGGATGTACAAGGCGCCGCCGCCGGAGGTCACGTCAGAGCAGTTCTACGAGACCGATC
>DATJSI010000073.1 GCA_035504215.1 Mycobacteriales bacterium | reverse complement strand
GGCACCAACAACGAGTTCGGCTTCGACTACCTGCGCGACAACATGGCGTGGGGCGAGGAGGAGCTGGTCCAGCGCGGCCACAACTACGCGATCGTCGACGAGGTCGACTCGATCCTGATCGACGAGGCGCGTACGCCGTTGATCATCAGCGGGCCGGCCGAGCACAACCAGAAGTGGTACATCGAGTTCGCGCGTCTGGCGGCCAAGCTGACCCGCGACGTCGACTACGAGTGCGACGAAGGCAAGCGGACGTTGAGCGTGCTCGAGCCCGCGGTCGAGCGGGTCGAGGACGAGCTCGGCATCGACAACCTCTACGAGGCGGTCAACACCCCGCTCGTCGGCTACCTCAACAACGCGTTGAAGGCCAAGGAGCTCTACAAGCGCGACAAGGACTACATCGTCAGCAACGGCGAGGTGTTCATCGTCGACGAGTTCACCGGGCGCATCCTGCACGGCCGGCGTTACAACGAGGGCATGCACCAGGCGATCGAGGCGAAGGAAGGCGTCGAGATCAAGCAGGAGAACCAGACGCTCGCGACGATCACGCTGCAGAACTACTTCCGCCTCTACGACAAGCTCGCCGGAATGACCGGTACGGCGGCCACCGAGGCGGCGGAGTTCGACCAGGTCTACAAGCTCGGCGTCGTCCCGATCCCGACGAACAAGGACATGATCCGGCTCGACGCTCCTGACGTCGTCTACAAGACCGAAGACGCGAAGTGGGATGCCGTCGTCGAAGACCTCGTCGAGCGGCACGAGAAGGGCCAGCCGGTGCTGGTCGGCACGACGAGCGTCGAGAAGAGCGAGCATCTGTCCGCCCTGTTGCTGCGCCGCGGCGTCCCTCACGAGGTGCTCAACGCGAAGTATCACGAGAAGGAAGCCGCCATCGTCGCGCAGGCCGGTCGCAAGGGGTCGGTCACGGTAGCGACCAACATGGCCGGTCGTGGTACCGACATCATGCTGGGTGGAAATCCGGAGTCCATGGCGACGATGGAGCTCGCTCGCCGTGGGCTGTCGCCCGTCGAGCAGCCCGAGGAGTACGAAGCCGCCTGGCCGGATGCGCTGCACACGGCCGAGGCCGCGGTCGCCGCCGAACACGAGGAGGTCGTCGGCCTCGGCGGGCTCTACGTTCTCGGCACCGAACGCCATGACTCTCGGCGCATCGACAACCAGCTACGCGGGCGGTCCGGCCGTCAGGGCGACCCCGGCGAGTCCCGGTTCTACCTCTCGCTCGGCGACGACCTGATGCAGCTGTTCAACGCGCACATGGTCGAGGCGATCATGGACCGGCTGAACCTGCCCGAAGACGTGCCGATCGAGTCCAAGATGGTGTCTCGCTCGATCCGCTCCGCGCAGACGCAGATCGAGGAGCAGAACTTCGAGATCCGCAAGAACGTCCTGAAGTACGACGAAGTGCTGAACAAGCAGCGCACCGTCATCTATGACGAGCGGCGGCGGGTGCTCGAAGGCGAGGACCTGCACGAAGAGGTCCAGCACATGGTCGAGGACGTCATCACGGCGTACGTCGCCGGTGCTACCGGCGAGGGCTACTACGAGGACTGGGATCTCGAAGCACTCTGGACCAACCTCAAGACGCTGTACCCGGTCGGCGTCACGGTCGAAGAGCTCGAGCAACGCTCCGGCGGCGGGCTGTCCGCAGAGTTCATCACCGACGAGCTGATCGCCGACGCCGAAGCGGCGTATGGGGACCGAGAGGAGTCGCTCGGACTCGACCCTGAGGGCGAGCCGGTCATGCGCGAGCTCGAGCGACGGGTGTTGCTGTCCGTGCTCGACCGGCGCTGGCGTGAGCACCTCTACGAGATGGACTACCTGCAGGAGGGCATCGGCCTGCGCGGCTACGGCCAGCGCGATCCACTGGTCGAGTACCAGCGCGAGGCATACGACATGTTCACCGTGATGATGGAGGGCATCAAAGAGGAGTCGGTCGGGTTCCTCTTCTATGCCGATGTCAAGGTCGAGGTCGAGCCCGAGGAGTCGTCCGCGCTCGATGCCGAGGCCGAGATCGCCGAGGTCGACGGCGACGAGGGCATCGCGTCCCCTGAGCTTCCGCAGGCCACTCCGGATCCGCGCTCGGTCCCGGTCGCCGAGGCGGACGAGCAGGACAGGGTCGCCGGGGTGCTCGGCAAGGCGTTCGGCCAGCCGAAGCGGCCCGCGAACCTTCAGTACTCGGCGCCGACCGTCGACGGCGAGGCGGCGGTCGAGCGCAGCTCGGCCCCGGCTGCCGGCGGGTCGGGCGGCTCGTTCGACAACGTCTCCCGCAACGCGCCGTGCCCGTGCGGGTCGGGACGCAAGTACAAGCGCTGCCACGGCGCGCCGCAGGGCGCGCAGTAGCCCGGCGTTTCTCGACGTTTGCCGGGCCCGGCCGTCGCTGCGTCGACGCTCAGCCGAGATGTACGGCGGTGCACCGCCAGCGACCGTCAATGCCCTCCAGCCGGAGCGCGAGAGCTCGCATCCGGACACCGGTGGCGATGACCGCGCTCACTTCGGCGACCGCCTCGCACGGCTCGCAGACCCGGACCGAGGCGATCACCGGTCGCGGTGCCGGCCGCCCCGGGAGCGAACCCAGCCGGCCCGTTCCCCTTCGCAACATCCGAAGCACGTCGATGGTGACGAGGTCGGTGAGCTGGACGGGCGGCCGGGCGCCGGCGAGCACCTCGACGATCGCCTGGGCCAACCCCCGGGCCGTCCGGCCAGGATCTGGCAGGTCGACGCGGGCCGAGCGCGGCGAGCCCGAGCTGATCCGCCGGCTCGGCGCGCCGCGTCGTAGCTGCCGGAACGCGTGGGTCGAGGCGCCGGCCGCCCGCGCGGGCAGGCGGCGCTCCCGGAGGTCCGCGTTGACCTCCGGTGCGTTGTCCTCGACCCGTTCGGGCCGGCTCACCCCGTCCGGCGCGCGTCGGCGCGCTCGGTGCGGGAACAGCGATAGAGCCGGGCGAGCTTGGCCCGGCGATTCCGATCCACGGCAGAGATGGACAGTCGACGCATAGTTTCCCCCCTTGCGTACAACGCCATCTTAGGTCTGTAACAAGGTGTCATCAGCCGTTTGCGGGGAAACCCTCGGCGCCCGCCGCTGGGCAGCGGCCTCCCGCTGTTCAACCGAGACGGTTAGGGTGAGCCGCCCACCTGCGCTTCGGGGAGCCCCGGCGCAGCACGTCCGCAGGGGTCGAGCGCGTCCGGCCGGCTCCGGAGGGAGCCGGCATGGCGACGACGGGAGCGGGTGAGCACGGCTCGCGCAACCTGGTGCTCACCGCGATGATCTTCGCGGTCGCGATGACCTTCATCGACCAGACCATCGTCTCGATCGCGGTGCCGAACATCCAACGCGAGCTCGGCCTGTCCAGCACCGGCGTGCAGTGGGCGGTCAACTCCTACCTGCTGTCGCTTGCCGCCTTCTTCGCCTTCGGCGGCCGGCTCGCCGACACGCTCGGGCATCGGCGGATGGTGGTGCTCGGGGTCGTCGTCTTCGCGGGTGCCTCCGCGATGTGCGGGCTGACGCCGAAGGGCGGCGCCGCCGAGACGTGGATCGTCATTTTCCGCGCCCTCCAGGGACTCGGCGGGGCGATCATGTTTCCCGCCGCGCTGGCGATCGTCGTTCAGGTCTTCCCGCTTCGCGAGCGCGGCCGTGCGCTCGCCCTGTTCTTCGGCATCGCCGGCGGTCTTACCGCGGTCGGCCCGATCCTCGGCGGATACCTGACCGAGTGGACCTGGCGGGCGATCTTCTGGGTGAACCTGCCGGTCGCGGCGATCGCATTGGTGCTGATCGCGGTGTCGAAGCCGGTGACGGCGTACCGTGCGGCGCCGATCGACTACCGCGGCCTTGTGCTCGTTGCGGCCGGTGTCGGTCTCAGTGTCTTCGGCTTCCAGCAATCCACGATCTGGGGTTGGCGCAACCCCGGCATCGCGATCTCCATCGCGGCCGGTCTGGCTCTGCTCGTGGTCTTCTACCGGATCGAGCGGCGAACGGATGCCCCGTTGATCCAGGTGAGCATCTTCGGGATCCGCCCGTTCCTCGTCGAGAACCTTGTACTCGGCATCGCGATGCTGAGCTTCGTGCCGGCGTTCTTCTTCGCGAGCGAGTACGCGCAGATCTCGCTCGGCAAGAACGCCTCCGGGGCGAGCCTGGTCCTGCTCTACTTCTTCATCGGCTTCGTGGTCGCCGCGCAGATTGGCGGCCGGATGCTCGACCGGGTCGGTGCGAAGCGACCCGTGGTGATCGGCTGCGCGTTGGCGGCGGTCGGCTTCGCGTTGTGGGCGGGACGGGTGACCGACCTCGACCTGGGCAAGCAGATCTGGACCATCATGCTGTCCGGTGCGGGGATGGGCATGATGCTGGGTCCGGCCAGCACGGATGCCGTCAACCGCGCGTCGGCACTCTCGTACGGCGAGGCCACGGGCATCACGCAGACCGTGCGGAACTACGCGTCGAGTCTGGGGCTGGCGGTGCTCGGCACGATCCTGGTGAACCGGATGAAGTCCCACGTGCTCGCGACCTTGCTCGCGCGGGGCGTCCCGCACTCGCCAGCGCTGCGGGAGGCCGCCGCGATCTCGCAGTCGCAGTCCGGCTCGTCCGGGCCTGCGGCGATCCCGCACTTCGTCCGGCTCGACTTCGCCGACGCCACCCACGTCGTGCTCGAGGCCATGGCGGGCGTGATGGCGGCGGCTGCCGTCGTCGCATTCCTCGGGCTGCGCCGCGGCGTGCAGGCCGAGCTGCCCGAGCGCGAGCCGGCGGCGGTCTAACCGGCTCTCGCGCTGGGTGCTAGCCGATGTGCAGGGCGGTGCAGCGCCACTGGCCGTTCCTGCCCTCGAGTCGCAGTGCGATCGCTCGTTTCCGTACGCCGGTGTCGACGACCGCGCAGGCCTCGGCCACCCCGGGCCGCGGCTGGCTGACGTGCACCGATCCCACGATCGGCCGCCGCGGCGGGCCGCCCGGACGGGCGCCCAGCCGGCCGGAGCCGCGCTCGAGCAAGGCGAGCACGTCGAGGGTTGCCACCCGGGACAGCTGGCTGGCCGGCCTCGCGCCTGCCAGGACCTCGACGATCGCCTGCGCCAGCCGTGCCGTCCACGGGCGCGGATCGGGCAGCCGATGATGGTGTCCCGGCCCGTCGCAGAGCTCGGCCGCAGGAGGCGCGAGCCGCAGCGGTAGCTCGGCCGTCGTCGGCGGTGGGAACGCGAAGACCAAGTTGCCCGCGGGGGCGATCGCAGGCTCGTCGATCTCGTCGTCATACGGGCCGTCGACCGACGGCACCGGGCGCAGGTGCAGTTTCGGCGCCACGGCGGCGAGGGCGGGCGGGCTACCGGTCATCGCTCGGCTCCTTCGCCGGACCCGAGCGGGTCGGCCAGGCGCTGGCCGGGATGGATCAGGTCCGGGTCGGTCCCGATCCGACTGCGGTTGGCGTCGTACAGCTCATGCCAGGCGCGCGTCGTCGCTGCCACCGAGGCGTCGCCGGGCAGGTGGGCGGCGGCGATCGACCACAGGCTGTCGCCGGGACGTACGACGATCGCGGCACCCATCGGCGCGGCGGCGTGGCGCGCGGGAGCCGCCGGGGGGTGATCCGGCCGGCCAGGTCCGTTCGCCCGCTGGTGGACCGGTCGTGATGGCGCCGACCGGCGATGCACGTGGCGGCTCGGGCTCGGCACGGGGTGCGGGTGCCGCTGATGCGTCGTGCCGAGGGCCGTCTGCGGCGCCGCGCGCAGCCCGGGCCAGTCGAGCGCGCCGGCGCTCGCGAGCCGGCCGGCGCCGGGCGCAGTGCTGCCGTGGTGGCTCAGGGCGCCGGCGGGTGCCGCGACCGCGGTACCGAGGACGGTCGCGGTGAGACCGACGACGACCGTGCGGTCGACCAACCACCGCACGCGGCGCGGGACCAGACCGGCGAGGCGAGCGAGCGCCTGGGTCGAGGCGCCGAGAGCACCGACCAGCTGGATTGCCCCGGCGATCGCGATCGATGCCGCCAGGTAGCCGAGCATCGCCCACGCCAGCCACGCGCAGCCGAGCACGACGGCGGCGTCGGGGGTCAGCGCGGTCGGCCGCACTCCCGGGTGAAGCCGGCACAGCGCGAGCGCGCCGGTGAGGCCCGCCGCTATCCACAGGCCGGCGCGCGCGGCGTGCGCGGGGCGGCGGCCCCTCCGGTGGGCTTTTGGTTGCCGTCGCATGGTCATGTTTCCCCCCGTTTGACGTTGCTGACGGATGCTAGTTGTCGGGTGATGTGTGACTTGACAAACCCAAACCGTCAGATCAAGTTAGGGGTATGAGCCGCTGATGCCTGCCTGGACGCGAGCGACGTTCTCCTACGACCCAGCCGGGGTCACGGCAGACTGTTCGCCGCCTCTGTCAACCACGCCCCCAGGTTCCGCGCCATCTGGGCGGTCAAGACGAGGTATGGAGTCTCCTCGCCAGCAGCATCGGG
This sequence comes from Mycobacteriales bacterium, assembly GCA_035504215.1. NCBI lineage: Bacteria > Bacillati > Actinomycetota > Actinomycetes > Mycobacteriales > Mycobacteriales bacterium. Next base: position 20,345 of record DATJSI010000073.1, on the reverse strand, counting down.
ACCTATGTCGAACGACCCGTCAGGGCCGTTCATAACCGCGTCCAGCCAGAGACAGGCGGCCTTGTGGTGACCGGCACCGTCCGGGCTGATGTAGTCGAAGTCACCGACGACGCCTTTCCAGCCCCGGAGGAACTTGGTCTCTGCGGGGTCTACCTGTTGTGCCATGACGAAGCTCCTCTCTTGAACCCCCGCCGTCGATGTGCCTACCGCCTTTGACGGCTGGTGTCACCCGTTCGGCGTACCGTTCGCCGCATGGACCCTGACTGGTACCTACTCCAATGCGCTCACTACGGGTGGCTTCGACCCGGCGAGACTCCAGCGATGGAATCTGGCAGCAACATCAACACGGCACCCTGCGAGGTCTGCCCCAAGATGGACAACGGCAACGTCCAATGGCGGAAGATCGTCCACAAGGTCGGCTGATCGCCTGACCCGCTCCGCGGATTGACCGAGCCTCACCGGGGGAATGGTTACCGCGTCCTGACGGCCTAGACCCCGCCGTCAGCGCCGTGGCTCGGCGATCTGCGTCCGATTCAGCCTTGCGCGCCACTTAACTCTGGGTAAAGTCTCTCCGGGCGATTTGCGACCGAGGGAGGCTCAACATCACCGATCCGGTGCCTGCGGAGGCCTTCGTCCCTCCCGCGGCGACGCCGATCGGGCCGATCCGGCGCGCTTGGCGCAAGAGCTGGCCCGGACGTTCCTGGGCCGACCTTCCTCCGTCCATTCAAGAGGACGCCGTGATCTGGTTCTGGTTCTCATTTGCCCTGGGGCTGCTGCCGATCCTGCTGGCTGCGTGCTCCTATGTGGTGTCGTCGCCGCACTCGCACCCGATCCGCCAGGGGGACGCCTACTTGCTTGCGGCGACTCTCTGCTTCATCGGGGTCGGCGAGATGTTCCGCGCCGAGCGCAAGGAGGGGTCCCGGGTCAGCTTCTTGAACGTGGGCGGCGGCACAGCGTTCATGGGTCTGGTCAACGCATTTCTGTTCGCTATTGTCTCAGCGAACGTTCATCCTCATAGCGTGCTAGTGGACGTAACGTCTGGAATACTCTACCCGTTGAGCGCCTTCCTCAGTTTGTTGTGTGTGGTACGGGCAAGAAAGTGAGGGGAGGACGGTGAACGAAGACCTGTTGTCGCTGGTTATCAGCAGCGGCACTATCGTCGCGGCCCTGATCGGCGCGCTGAGCGTGCGCGCGGGCCTTCGCGACCTGCGGCGCGCTGTCGATGACGCTCGCAACAAGCCCAAGCCCTCCCATGTATCTGTAGACGTGAAATACAGCAACGGGAAGCGCGATCACCTGGAAGTAGAGCCCCACAACCCGCTCGCTGCGGAGGAAGCCCTCCGCGAGCTTCGTTCCGCCTAGACCGAACTCGGCGGATCAAGTCCCGCTGTCGTCATCCTGGGGCTCGGACGTCGTCTCGGCATTCTCTGTCGGATCTACTGCAAGCAGGGCTCGTAGCACTTCCTCCGCGTCATCGGGAAGCGATGTGCGCTCATCCATATCGCGCTTGGGTTCGGTCACAGAAACCTCTCTGGCTGTCGGCGCGCATGATGGCTCCGATGCGCCGCAGGCGTTACGCTTCATGGTGGACCGGACGGGTGTTGATCCCGCTAGGGAATGCTTCCAAGGGCGCTCCTGGCTCCGAGCCCCGGCCCCGGTCCCCAGGGCGGGCACCTAGATATTTCAGGTATCTAGGTGCCCCCCTCCCGTTTCCGAGCGCCTAGCCCACCGGGAAACCTTCCGGTCGGGGTGGTTGGTGGGTAGGCGTCAGGTTGTCTTCATGACGACACCGCCTCAAGCATCGCTGGCACGGCGGGTGCCATGCCGAAAGTCTGGTGGCCCTGGTGGTCCGGTCCCCGCGAGAGCTGGCCCTTCTCGGCTCCGCGCTTGCACGCCAGACGGATCGCCATCTTGCTGGCGGTCCAACCGCGCCCTTGGAACTCGGCCACCATCTCGTTGACGGTCATGAATCGGCCGGCTTCGGCCTTGGCGACCATCAGCACGCCCTGGCTCGCCGGTGGACCGAGAGCCGCGGTGGTGGTCTGCGTTGCCAGCGCCGCGACGGGCGCGGGAGTGACGACGGGCGCGGGTTCCTTCAACTCGGGGTGAAGGGCGAGCAGTCCGTCGATGATCTGGCGGCGGGCCGCGATCCGCTTGGTCGCGGCGTCGAGCAGCGCCTCGTCCTCTTGGTTCTCGGACAGGTAGCGCAAGTACATCTCGCGATCAGGTACGGCCATGAGAATGACTGTAAGCGGTGAACGTGTACGCGAGTGACATTGCGAAAGCTGAACCTGTTTCGGCGTGTCGCGTTCAGCCTTCGGTCAGTGGTTTGTACGTGAGGCGGCGGCCACCCGTCTGCTCGACCAGGAACGCCATCCGCTCGGTGTCGGTCATGGTGTGGGTGGAGCGCAGGAAGTCGTGCTGCGCCAGGTAGCGGTGTAGGTGCTCGCGGCTGACCGCGTGGTGGGTGCCGTCGATGCTGCGCTTCAACTGCCCGAAGTACGCCTCGGCGGCGTTCGTGCTGTAGCCCTGGACGTTCACGTACTCGTCTTGGGAGTGGTTGACGGTCTCGTGGCCCTTCATCTCGCCTGAGAACAGCTTGTATCCGGCCCACTCGTCGGTGACGAGCGTGGTGGCTCCCATCTCGACCTGCTCGGTGATCGCCTCGCGGAGCGTCGCGCCTTTCACGTCGGGGACGACACGGGAACGGACCTCGCCTGACTCGGCGTCGATGAGCGCGAGGACGGCTGGCTTGTCGGTACGGCTGTAGCGGTCCCAGCGCGGGGTTTGCGCGCGGACGGCCTTCGACCGGTTGGACCGCTTCCCACCCACCCAGGTTTCGTCGGCGACGACGGTGCCAGCGAGCAGCCCCGCGAGTGGGTCACGCTTCATCGCCTCACGGACCCGGTGGCACATGAACCACGCGGTCTTGGGGGTCAGGTCGTACTTCCGTTCAATCTCACGAGCCGAGACACCGTTCTTGCTCGCACACATCTCCAATACCACCAGGACCCAGGTGCGGACGCTGATCTTCGACCCGTGGAACACGGTCCCGACCAGGACGGTGAACTGCTTGCGGCAGGCGTGGCACTTCCACACCCGACGCTCAGACCGGGAACCGGTGCGGGTCTTGCGGTCGGTGCCGTTCGACGGCTTCAAGTAGTAGTGGCCGCCGATGGTCCCGCAATGCGGGCAGACCGGCTCGGCACCCCAACGCAGCTGCTCCAACAGCAGGTAGGCGTCCGCCTCGGTACGCAGACGGTTCATCAGGGCTGGGATCGAAAGGGCCTGCTTGCTCATGCCACCTATTCTGCACCCCGGAGCGTGGGTTTGTCAAGTCACACATCACCAGTTGTCGCTCGCTTGCTGTCAATAGCATGCGTTTGCCTCTGTTTATTACGGCCGTGCCAGACTGCAGCCCGTGCGGTGGGAGCGGCTGTTCGAGGACATCGAGGCACAGCTGGAGGCGGATCAGCGCGCCGAGCTTCGAGACGAGATCGACGAGCGGACCCGGCTCGAGGTCGCCCGGGTGGGGCTGTTCGACCGGCTCCGGGAGACCACGGGGAGTTCCCTCGAGCTCACCGTCGCCGGCCTCGGCCGGGTCGAAGGGGTGATCGACCGGGTCGGGCCGGACTGGCTGGTAATCGCTGCGTCCACCGCAGTGTCCGTGCTGGTTACGGCCACCGGCTTGGTCGCGGTGGGCGCACTACCGCTCGCCGCGACGTCGGCCGATGCGACCGGCCCGGTCGGGTCACGGATCGACGTGCGGCACGTCTTGCGGGCGCTGGCACGCGATCGGTCCGCCCTCACCGTCGGCCTGACCGACGGGACGCGCCGAGTCGGCACGGTCGACCGCGTGGGCGCGGATTTCATCGACCTGGCCGAGCACCCGCTCGACCAGCCGCGTCGACCCGACCAGGTGTCGGCGTACCGGACCATTGCACTCGCTGCCGTGTGCTGGGTCCGTTCCGGTTGAGCTGCGCCGCATGCGCCGTCCGACGCTGAGGTGCTCGGCTAGTCCGGGATGTCCCCGGCCGGCTCGTCGCGGCCGAAGGGATGGCTGGCGACGAACTCGCGGGTCTGGTCGTGCGCGCGCTTGATGAACGCCTCCAGTGCGTCGCGCTCGACCCGCCACTGCCCGCGGCCACCGATCTTCATCGCCGTGAGCTCGCCGCTGCGCACCAGCGCGTAGGTCTGCGCGGCGGAGATGTTCAGGATCTCGGCCACGTCGGAGAGCCTGAGGAACCGTGGCTCGGGCATCGCCCAAGTCTGGCATCCCGGGCCGCCGCGCCGTGGCTCCGTCGGCGCCGCTGTGGGCAACCGGGGCCATGCGGGCTGACACACGCACGCTCAGGCGGGAGGCCGCGTGATTGAAGGATCCGGCTATCCACCGGGCTCGTTTGAGATCGTCGGCCCATTCGACTACCACCGCGTCCTCGTGTACGGCCGGGAGGTGCCGCACCTGACGGCGTGCCCAGCGAACGGGGGTGTGGTTCACCTCCAGCTGGACAGCCGTTACGGGCTTGACCTGAGCGCCCAGGATGCCGAGCGCGTGATCCCGTTCATCGCCGACTGCATCGCGGTCGCATCCGGCTTTGCGTGCCACCCGCGCAGGGGGCACGAGGCTCGCCCGCTGACGCCGTTCCCTCGTGTCTTCGGGATCTTCGAGGAGACCTAGCCGCAGGGGTTCAGGCTGTCGAGATTGTTGTCCACGATGCCGTCGGTGCGGGACCGCAAGGTATCTACGCCGCAGCAGTGCCAGGGCTCGACGTTCGCTCGCCGGTTCGTGGTCGGGCTCATGCAGTAAAAGGTGTTGCGCTGATTCATGAACGTATAGATCTGCGGAACGGAATAGACCGAAGTAGACCCGGACGCCCACAGGCCGACCGCCACGATGTGGTGGTGCCCTCGACTGGTCGCCGACTTGCGGGTACAGACGATCTGGTAGTCAGCCATGAAAGCCCCCGATTCGGTAGGTGTGCGCTTCCTACCGTGGCTTGACGCCGACTGTCAGCCGAACTGACGAACCGAGTTAGATAGGCCCTAGTTGTCCGGGTCCGGCTTTTGCTTCTTGGCCGCGTCCTTCCGGACCTCGGCTGCGTCCTCCGGGCTCATCGCCAACGCTAGACGGATGACCTCGACCGGATCCTGACCCGCTAGGTCGGACTCGTCGGGCTCGCGCTCACCGTTCACAAGACAAGCGTACTGCTAACGCGCTAGTGTTGGTGGTGGACCGGACGGGTGTTGGTCCCGCTCAGGGTGCTTCCAACGGCGATCCTCGGCTACCGAGCCCCGGCCCTGGTCCGCAACCGGCCCGACGCCTGACAGGGCGCCGAACCGGCTACGGTTTGGCCCCCGCCGCTCCTCTGTCAAGGCGCTGGCGGCGGGGGCTCAGACCCTCCTCATAACCAACCTCCCGGCTAAACTATGGCCTACGCTACTACATCTGGCGCCTACCCGGGCAGTTTCGCTGTCTTTATCTCCTAAGCGTGCTAGCATGAGCCAATGAGCGCAGAGGAGACCCGGCACCGGGCACCAAAGGGCCGCAGCCCCAGTTACCCCGGAATTCCGCTGTACACGGCGATCGAGCGTGCGCGCACGATCTACGCGCGCGAGGGCAAGAATCCCGCGCCGATCAGCGCGATCACACGGCACTGGGGGTACAAGACGCCGACCACCGGTCCGGCCAGCGTGACCTATGCCGCGCTCAAGAAGTTCGGCTTGATCGAGGACACAGGCAATGGCGCTCACCGTGTTGCCACCCTGACGACCCTGGCACTCGACATCATCCTGAACAACCCAGGACGTCCGGATGCCGTGCAGGAGGCCGCGCTGGCACCGCCGATCCACGCCGAGATGTGGGAGAAGTATGGCGCCGAACTGCCTTCGGATGACACCCTGCGGTGGGAGCTTGTCGGGCAGCGAAACTTCACTGAGAGTGGTTTCCGGGAGTTCATCCGCGTGTATCGCGAGACAATCGCGTGGGCTCAACTAACCTCGAAGCAGCGTCTCTCCGCGAAAGACCAGGAGCCAACCGATGCCGACACGAGCACTGAGTCCAACGCGACGTTGGCCGCGGAGGATCGCGGCCAACTCCAGGATCGGCGGGGCGGTGTGAGCGGCGCGACGCTCACGATCCCGGTGCCGATAGTCGGCGGGGCACCGGTGATCGTGGAGGGACAGTTTCCCATTACCGAAGCCGCGTGGGACCAGTTCATCGCGGTGCTCAATGCCATGAAGCCGGGGCTCGTGATCACGCCGCCGACGGCGGTGTACATCAGCAACGGCTTCATGGACGAGGGCTATCCGGCTTCTGAGTAGCCCCCGCTACCCGCTGTCGCGCGAGGTCAGGTGGTCCTCAATCGTTGTCTGTGTTGCGACAGACGCGGGGATGAACTCGTCGACGCGGGTCACGGATCGTTCGGCGTGCACAGCGCCCGAATCGGTAATCCATTGACGGAAGCGAACCTCGCCGCGAAGCCGGTCGTCCTTACCGAATCTCACCTCGTGAGCATTGATGCGACCAAGGAATACCGGATCGTCGATAGCCATCCAGTGCGTTTGCTGGCCGTCGCTGAGCCGCCACTTGCCAGAGGCGAAGTTCGGTGAGGTGATCGTCAAGAGTGCGGTGTAACGCTGGTCCGTGACGAGGTTGCGGACCTCGTCGCCTAACGCGGCGTCGACGGAGACGAGGTCGTCTTTCGTGAGCGCTACAGTGGCCGGTTCCTTTGGGGAAGGCCGAACCTCCATCCGGTCGATACCGTCTCGCCGCAACGGCGAGACTACGGCGTTGGTGGCCCGCCGGATAGCGACCTGGCGTGCCAGGCCAAGCACCTGGGCGGAGAACTCGACACGGGTGCCGTCCACCATCGTGATCCGCACCGCACCGTCCGGTAGCTCCTCTGCGTCGCCGGGTGGCCGACGGAAGTACGCGAGGACGCCGAACGATCCCGTGATAATGCCTACTAACGCGGTGAGTCCAATCGCCTCTCTCGTGTTCAGCAGGTCGATCACCTGCTGATTGAGGAGCGCGAGCTCCACGATGAACGAGCCCTCCGACGTCGCCTTGATATTCAAGGAGGGCGCGGCTTGGCCTGGATTCAGGGACTCGTTGGCGGCTTGCAGCAGGTCGGCGAAGCCCAGCAACGCTGGGGCCAAGTCGCGCACGCTCATGCGGCCGTCGTCAAGCGCCGGCCCGTCGTAAACGACAGCGAAGTCCACCCGCTCAATTGTGTCCGGTGCGCTCATGACAGACCTGCCAATGGTTTGTAGGTGAGCCGACGTCCAGCGACGCGGTCAATCAGGATGCGCATCCGCTCTGAGTCGGTCCGCTTGCAGTACGTGTACATGAAGTCGAATTGACCCAGGTACCGGTCTAAGTGCTCGATGCTCACATGGTGGTGCGTGCCGTCCAGCGACCGTTTCAGCTGTGAGAAGAAGCCTTCGAGGATGTTGGTAGATACTTCGCCTCGGACGTACTCGCCGGTCTCGTGAGACACCCACTCGTGGTCACGCATGTGCGGAGCGACGGTCAGGTAGGACTTTGAGCCGTCGGTGTGCAGTACCGTGCGTGCTGTGTCGACTTGCTCTTGGATCGCTGGCAGCAGGGTCTTGCCTGTCACGTCTGCGACCAGCCGGGAGCGGATCTCGCGGGTCTCATAGTTGACCAGCGCGAACACCGGGGTCTTGTCGGTCTGCGCGTAGTTGCGGGCTGGCTCCCGCTTGTCGCTAGCGTGCCGGTACCGGGGCTCGCCACCGATCCACGTCTCGTCGGCCTGAACCTGCCCGGAGAACAGTGCGGCCAATGGCTCTCGCTTCATCGCCTCGCGGATCCGGTGCAGCATGTGCCACGCAGACTCATTCGTGATCTCGTACTTGCGGCTGATCTCCCACGCGCTGATCGAGTTCTTCGCGGAGCAGAATTCGAAGATCACGAACACCCAAGTTCGGATGCTGATCTTCGTCCCGTGAAAGATCGTGTCGGTCAGCACGGAGAACTGCTTGCGGCAGTGTCCGCAGAACCAGACGCGGCGCTGCGACCGGGAGCCAGTGCGCGTTTTCCGGTTGACGCCGTTGGCAGGCTTGATGAAGGAGCACCGGCCGATGCCGCCGCACTTCGGGCAGGCATCCGGGTCGCCACTCCAACGCAGTTCCTCTAGGAACCGGTAAGCGTCGGCCTCGGTCGGGATCAGGTCGGCCAACTTGCGGATCGAGAACTCCTGCTTCGCCATGAGGTAATCATGACTCGATCACTTGCGTTTGTCAACCCGCATAGCGCCGGGCAACCCCGCCCGCAAGCGCCCTGTGGACAACCAACGACACGAATGCCCGCGGGTCGGGCAGGATCACCGCGAGGTCGCCGCGATCGCAGCGGTGCCGATCACGGGGGAATGGGTGTCGGAGGGATCGCGCCGGGCCAACCGGCTGGCGTCGCCGCGGTGGCTCGACCTGCGGTTCGTGCTCGGCGTACTCCTCGTGCTGGTGGCGGTCGTCGCGGGTGCGCATGTGTTCGCCGCCGCGGGTCACTATGCCGAGGTCTATCGCGCCCGCCAGCCGCTGGTCCCCGGTGAACGGCTGGCCGCCGGCGACCTCGAGACCGGTCGGGTCCGCTTCGCCGGCCGGGGCGCCGGCTACGTCTCTGCCGCCGGCCCCGCGCCGACCGGCGACGTCGTCACCCGTTACGTCGGTGCAGGCGAGCTCGTGCCGGTGGCCGCGCTGGCCTCGGCGGCGGCGGTGCAGCCGGCCCGTCGTGAGGTCACCGTTCCGGTCACGCCGGGGCATCTGCCTGACGGCCTCGCGCACGGTGACCTGGTCGACGTGTACGTCACGGCCACGGTGCCCAGCGGCGCGCGAGTGCCGGCGCCTTCCGAGGTGCTCGCGGCGGTGCCGGTCGACAGCGACGACGGCGGCTCGCAGTCCTCGGCCGGGACGACCGTGTCGGTCGTGCTCGATGCGCCGGTCGATGCCGTGAGCGCGCTCATTCACGCCGTCGAAGCGGGCACGATCGACCTCGTGCGGCTGCCGCCGTCGGCCGCCGCGGGGGAGTCGAACGCCGTACCCGGCTCGGGGCGCACAACGACGTCTGCGTCGCCGGGCTCCGTCCCGCCATGAGCCTGCCCGTGCTGACCGCGGTCGGAGACGCGCGGGCAGAAGCCGAGCTCAGCGCGGCCCTCGAGCGCGACGTACCGGGCATCCACGTCGCCCGTCGATGTGTCGATGTCGCGGACCTGCTGGCGGCGGCGGCCGCCGGGCTCGGCCGCGCCGTGATCGTGTCAGCCGATCTTCGCCGGCTCGACCGGGACGCCTTGGACCGGCTGTCCCTCGCCGGAGTCGCGACCGTCGGATGGGTAGCAGCCGGCGACGAGCCCGGGGAGCGACGGTTGCGCCAGCTCGGTGTCGTCCAGGTCGTTACGGCGGGGGCACCCATCACGGCGGTCGCCGAAGCGGTGCATGTCGCCGTCGCCGAAGGCGTGGTGTCCAACCCGGCGGACCGACCGGCTGGCTCCGAGCAGCCGGAACCCGACCGCGACCGGTTCGTGCCGCCCCTGGACCTGCTCGACGGCACAGCGGGTCGCCCGGCCGGCGCCGTGATCGCGGTGTGGGGACCGGCCGGCGCACCGGGCCGGTCGACGGTAGCGGTCAACCTTTCCGCGGAGCTCGCCTTGGCCGGCCGGTCGACCGTGCTCATCGACGCGGATACGTACGGCGGTGCGGTCGGGCAACTGCTCGGCCTGCTCGATGAGGCGCCGGGTCTGGCGGCTGCCTGCCGCGCGGCGAACCAGGGTGGGCTCGACCGTGCGGTGCTCGGGCGGCTGGCGCTGACCGTTCGGCCCGGGCTGTCCGTGCTCACCGGAATCAGCCGCGCCGAGCGCTGGCCGGAGATCCGATCCGGCGCGCTGCATCAGGTGCTCGACCTCGCGCGCACGCTTGCGGACTACGTCGTGGTCGACTGCGGGTTCTGCCTCGAGCAGGACGAAGAGCTGGCCTACGACACCGCTGCTCCGCGCCGCAATGGCGCGACGCTCGCCGCACTGGCCAGTGCGGACCGCATCATTGCGGTCACCCGCTCCGATCCGGTCGGCCTGGCGCGGTTCGTCCGCGCCCTGCCCGAGTGCACCGCGGCGGCCGAAGTCCGGCCGACGACGCTCGTCAACCGGCTGCGCCGCGGCCGCCGTGGTTCGGGTGACCCGCGCGCCGAGGTGAGCGCGGCGTTGGAGCGTTACGCCGGTTGTAGCGACTTGCGGTTTGTGCCTGACGACCCTGATGCGCTCGACGCGGCGCTCGCACGTGGCCGTCTGCTGAGCGAGGCGGCGCGCAACTCTCCCGCGCGCACGGCGATCCGAGACCTCGCAATGACCGTGGCTGCGGCGGCGGTCAGCGGTTGAGGTACCGGCCGAGCTCCTCGCGTGCGACCGACCGGATGTGAACCTCGTCCGGCCCATCCGCGATGCGAAGGGTGCGCGCACCGGCGTACATCTCGGCCAGCGGGAAGTCGTCGCTGACACCGCCGCCACCGTGCACCTGGATCGCAGTGTCGATGACCTGGCAGGCGACGCGGGGGGCGATCACCTTGATCGCCGCAACCTCTGTACGCGCGCCGCGAACGCCGACGGTGTCGATCAACCAGGCGGTCTTCAGGGTCATCAGCCGCGCCTGGTCGATGGCCATCCTCGACTCCGCGATCTGCGCCTGAACGACACCCTGCTCGGCAAGCGGCTTGCCGAATGCGACGCGGGCGATCGCCCGTCGGCACATCAGCTCCAGCGCACGCTCCGCCATCCCCACCGCCCGCATGCAGTGATGAATGCGGCCCGGCCCGAGTCGCGCCTGCGCGATCGCGAACCCGCCGCCCTCGTCGCCCACCAGGTTGCTCACGGGAACCCGGACGTCCTCGAAGGTGATCTCGCAGTGGCCGTGCTGATCCTGGTAGCCGAAGACCGGCAAGGGTCGTACGACGGTGACGCCCGGGGTGTCCATCGGAACCAGCACCATCGACTGCTGCTGATAGGCATGCGCGTCGGGGTTCGTCTTGCCCATGACGATCATCACGGCGCAGCGCGGGTCGGCGGCACCGCTGATCCACCACTTGCGCCCATTGATGACGTAGTCGTCACCGTCACGGCGGATCTCGGTCGAGATGTTGCGCGCATCCGACGACGCGACCGCCGGCTCGGTCATCGCGAACGCCGACCGGATCTCTCCGTCCAGCAGCGGGCGGAGCCAGCGCTCCTTCTGCTCGGTCGTGCCGAACAGGTGGAGAACCTCCATGTTGCCGGTGTCCGGAGCCGCGCAGTTGAGCGCCTCCGGCGCGATCCGTGGCGAGTGGCCGGTGATCTCCGCGAGGTGCGCGTAGTCGACGTTGGACAGCCCGGACTCGTCGGGAAGAAACAGGTTCCAGAGCCCGCGCGAACGGGCTTCGATCTTGAGCTCCTCGACAACCGGCGGGACCTCGTGAACCCTGCCCTGCGCGGCGAGCTCACGACGCTGCTCGTCGTAGCTGCGCTCGGCCGGATAGACGTGCGCGTCCATGAAGTCGTTCAAGCGCTTCGCGTAGTCCTCGGCAGCGGCCGAGAGCGCAAAATCCACAATGCCCTCCTGCGAGTAGGAAGCCCAGTCTCCTACGATCGCCTGTTGTGACGATTCCCGGGCGTGGCGATCTTTCGCCGCCACATCGTCACCGGCCGATCGGACGCTGGCTGGTGACGACGGTGGTTGTCGCGCTGCTGGCCGGCGGTGGCTATTTCGCCTACCTCGGGCTCAGCGGCTCGTCGTCGCCGTCGGGCGCCGCGCTCCCTCTGTGTCCGAAGCAGCAATCCACCGCGCAGGCGCAGAATCCCGGCCCGTTACGGCTCACGGTGAAGAACGCCACTTTGCGCAACGGTCTCGCCGCGCGGGTCTCCAAGGCGCTCAAGAAGCGCGGCTTCACGGTGACGTCGATCGGGAACACCGTCCTGATGGGCAAAGGGGTCGCGACCGTCCGCTACTCCCATGACCGCAAGCTGGTCGCCGACAAGGTGGCTGCGCAGGTCGTCGGCGCGACCATGGTGCCGTTCGGGGGCCACGGCAAGGTGGAGCTCGACCTCGGTCCACAGTTCCACTCGCTGACCACTCCCGCGAAGGCCGAAGCGGCGTACCTGCGCCGGTTGCCGACGACCACGCCGACGCCACAGCCGACAGCGACCGAGAGCTGCCGGGCGCGTGGCTGAGCTTCGCGGGCTGATCGTCGACTGGGGCGGTGTGCTCACCAGCCCGTTGCAGGACTCGATGATGTCGTGGTGCGACGCCGACGGCATCGACTATGTCGAGTTCCGCCGCGTGATGAGGGAGTGGCTCGGCCCGTCGTACGACGACGATGCCGCGCGCAACCCGGTCCACGCGCTCGAGCGCGGCGAGCTCGAGGTCCCCGATTTCGAACACCAGCTGGCCGGGCGGCTGCGCACCCACGACGGTCGCGGGGTCGAGAGCGACGGCCTGCTGACCCGCATGTTCGCCGGCTTCGAGCCCCAACCGTCGATGGTCGCTGCGGTGCGGCACGCCAAGGCGGCCGGACTGAGAACCGGCCTGCTGTCGAACTCCTGGGGCAACACCTACCCCCGCGAAGGGTGGACCGAGCTGTTCGACGCGGTCGTGATCTCGGGTGAGGTGCAGCTGCGCAAACCCGAACCGGAGATCTACCTGTTGACCGCCGCCGAGATCGGCCTCGAGCCGGCCGAGTGCGTGTTCGTGGACGACCTGATGCCCAACGTGCGCGGGGCGGCCGCGGTGGGAATGGTCGGTGTGCACCACGTCACGCCGCAGGAGACGCTCGATGAGCTGGAAGCCCTGTTCGGTCATCCGTTTCGGGGGTGAGTTGGTGCTTCGGCAGCCACCGGGCCACGATCCGATGCCAGACTTGACCATGTGACCGAACGGCTTTCTGCTCTCGACGTCTCGTTCCTGTACCTCGAGACGCCGACGACGCCGATGCACGTCGGCGGGGTAGCGACCTTCGCGCCGCCGACCGACCAGCCGTTCGACTACGACGCCCTGTGCGATCTGGTCGCGCGACGGATCGCTCTCGTTCCTCGCTACCGCCAGCGGATCCGCACCGTGCCGGGCCGGCTCGCGAACCCGGTGTGGGTGGACGACGAGGACTTCGACATCACCTATCACGTCCGGCGCAGCGCATTGCCGAAGCCTGGCTCTGACGCACAGCTGCGCGAGCTGGTCGGGCGGCTGATGGCGCGCCGGCTCGACCGTAACCGCCCGCTGTGGGAGATGTATCTGGTCGAGGGGTTGGCCGATAACCGGTTCGCGATCATCTCCAAGACCCATCACGCGATGGTCGACGGAGTCAGTGCGGTCGACATCACGACGTTGATCCTCGACATCGAACCGACACCGCGACAGCTGCCCGAGGACTTGTGGGTCCCGCAGCCAGAGCCGTCGCGGCTGGGGCTGGTGGCGGACGCGGTTGCGGACACGTTCCGGCGCCCGACTCAGCTCGTCGAGACGGTTCGCGCGGATCTGGCCGATGCGAGCGCCACGTCACAACGCGTCATCGGCGCACTCGGTGGTCTGGCCGCCGTTGCTCGGACGTCCCTGCGCCCTGCGCCTCAGTCACCACTCAATGCGAACATCGGCGAGCAACGCCGGTTCGGTACGGCGTCGACCCTTCTCGACGACTACAAGCGGATCCGCAAGACGCACGGCGGCACGGTGAACGATGTCGTGCTCGCGACCGTTGCGGGCGCCCTGCGGACCTGGCTGCTCACTCGCGGCGAGTCGGTCCTGCCGAGCACGGTCGTGCGCGCGATGGTGCCGGTCAGCGTGCGCACCGAGGCAGCGAGTGGCGTCGTCGGCAACCAGGTGTCGTCGTACTTCGTCGACCTTCCGGTCGGCGAGGCCGACCCGGTGGTTCGCCTGCATCAGGTGAGCTACGAGATGACCGCGCACAAGGAGTCGGGTGCGTCGATCGGTGCGGACGCACTCGTCCGCCTGACCGGATTCGCGCCGCCGACCATCCACCTGGCTGCGGCGCGGCTGGCCTCAGGGCTGTCGCGGCGGCTGTTCAATGTTGTGGTGACGAACGTGCCCGGCCCGCAGTTCCCCCTCTACGCGGCGGGCGCGCAGATGATCGACTGTTATCCGGTGGTGCCGCTGGCCAAGGGTCAGGCCATCACGATCGGCCTCACGTCCTACAACGGCGGTGTTTACTACGGCCTGAACTGCGACAGGGACTCCATGCCCGATGTGGACGTGCTGGCCGCCTGCATCGAGGAGTCCCTCACCGAACTGTTGGAGACGGCCCGATGACCGCGGCAACACCACGAAGGGGCCTCGTTCTCGGCGGCGGCGGCGTGCTCGGTGCGTCGTGGATGATCGGCGCGCTGTCGGCGCTCGAGCAGGCCCTCGGCTGGGATCCGCGCGAGGCAGAGGTGATCATCGGTACGTCGGCCGGGTCGGTCCTTGCCGGGCTGCTCGGAAGCGGGGTGGGCGCGCAGAGCCTGGTCAACCATCAGCGTGGTGTGCTCGCGCCCGGTGACCCGCGGATCGATTTCGACCCGGACACGGCGAGCGGGGGCGCGCTGCCCCCGATGCCGCGGCTACGCATCGGTTCGCGCGCGCTGGTTGCGCGGACGGTCTTGCATCCCCGACGCGTCCCGCCGCTCGCGGCGTTCGCTGCCTTCGCCCCTCGGGGTCGGGGCAGCCTCGCCCCGGTCGGCGACCTGATTCGCGCGGCCAACCCGTCCGGTGCGTGGCCGGCCGCACCGGAGGTCTGGGTGGTCGCCATGGACTACGACAGCGGACGACGGATCGCCTTCGGCCGAGGTGACGCGCCCGCGGCCACCATGCCCGAGGCGGTGATGTCCTCGTGCGCGATTCCCGGTTGGTACGCCGCGGTCGAGATCGACGGCCGTCGCTACGTCGACGGGGGGACGCTGTCGCCGACCTCGATCGACCTGCTCTGCGACCGTGGCCTCGACGAGGTCTACGTCCTCGCACCGATGGCGTCGTTCGACTACGACGAGCCGGCTTCGATGGTCGGGCGGATGGAGCGGCGGTTCCGCCGGGCGATGACCAAACGAGTGCTGCACGAGGCAGGCAAGGTACGCCGCCGGGGCGCGAGCGTGACCGTGCTCGGCCCGGGCCGGGCCGACCTCGAGGCAATCGGGGTCAACCTGATGGATCACCGGCGGCGCAAGCAGGTGCTCGAGGTTTCGCTGACGACGACCGCGGCCGCGCTCGCGGACGCCGGGCCGCCGCTCTCGGCAGCCGGCTGAGAACCACCGACGTCGTGCGCGTCTACCTGCCCGGCACCTTTCCGATGCTCGTCGAGTGGCTGGCCGCAGGCGCGGCACGCCCGTCCGACCTGGCGGGTGTCCCGGCGCATGCGGTCACCGCCGCCCTGCGCGAGTGGTATCACGACGCGGACCTCGACGAGCTCGAGCACGCGGCGCAGCTCGACGCCGCGGTCTCTTCGTTGCGCCTGCTCGCGCTCGATCCATCCGCACCGCGGCGCCGGGTCGTGCTTGCCGTCGACGTCGAAGACCCGGAGGCCCAGCCCGCATCACCCGCGGGCCGTTCCGCGATCACTCTGGACAGAGCGGTCCCGATGGTCCGCTGGGCGAGTGCACTCATCGACGACGTCGACGCCGAGCCGGTTGTCACGCAAGCGGTTTCCGCGCTCGAGGCCGCCGCACCTGGTGACGATGACGCGCAGTTCGACATCGACGAGGCCGAAGCTGTCGAGCTGGGTTGGTACGCCGTACAGGAGCTTCCGCACCTCCTGCACTGACCGTCGCCGGCTGGTTGCGACTCGCGCACCGGTGGCAAGATGGCGGGATGGACGCTGTGACCACCGTGCCGGTTCCCACCAACGAAACGGTTCGGATGTACGCACCCGGTTCGGCCGAGCGCGCGACCCTCGAGGCGAAGCTGAAGGAGCTCGTCGCGGGCGGTCCGATCGACCTTCCACTCACCATCGCCGGCGAGCGGGTTGCGGGCAAGGGCGAACCCGTTCCGGTCGTCGAGCCACACCGGCACGCATCGGTTCTCGGGCACACCTACAACGCGACCACGGAGCAGGTCACGCGCGCAGTCGACGCGGCGCTCGACGCCGCGCCACAGTGGCGGGCACTGAGCTTCGAGGACCGGGCGGCAGTCATCCTCAAAGCGGCGGACCTGCTGGCCGGGCCCTGGCGCGACGAGCTCAACGCGGCCACCATGCTCGGTCAGTCGAAGACCTGCTACCAGGCCGAGATCGACTCCGCGTGCGAGACGATCGACTTCTGGCGGTTCAACGTGCATTTCGCCCGGCAGATCCTGAGCGAGCAGCCGATCTCCGGCCCGGGAGTGTGGAACCGCTTCGACCATCGCCCGCTCGAAGGCTTCGTCCTCGCGATCTCACCGTTCAACTTCACGGCGATCGCCGCGAACCTCGCGACCGCGCCGGTGCTCATGGGTGTCCCGGTGGTGTGGAAGCCATCACCGACGCAAGGCTTCGCCGCGCAGGTGCTGATCCGGCTGCTCGAGACCGCCGGCCTGCCGCCCGGCGTCATCAACCTCGTGACCGGCGACGGTCGAGCGGTGAGTGAGGTTGCGCTGGTTCATCCGGACCTTGCCGGTGTGCATTTCACGGGATCAACCGCGACCTTCCAACACCTGTGGCACACGGTGGGAGCGAACCTCGACAGCTACCGCAGCTACCCGCGGTTGGTGGGGGAGACCGGCGGCAAGGACTTCGTCGTCGCGCATCCCTCTGCCGATGTCGAGGCGCTGCGGGTGGGGCTGGTGCGTGGTGCGTTCGAGTACCAGGGCCAAAAGTGCTCGGCGGCATCACGGGCCTACCTCCCGTCGTCGCTGTGGCAGCGGATGCGTGACGATCTCATCAGCGACACCGAGGCGTTGCCGATGGGGGACGTCACCGACTTCTCGAACTTCCTCGGCGCCGTCATCGACCGGCGTTCGTTCGACCGGTTGGCGGGCGTGCTCGACCGCGTGAAGCAGGACCCCGCGTTGTCGATCCTTACCGGGGGCACCGTCGACGACAGCGTCGGTTACTTCGTCCGGCCGACGATCATCGAGGGCAGCGACCCGACCAACGAGGTCTTCACGACCGAGTACTTCGGTCCGATCCTCAGTGTCCACGTCTACGACGACGGTGACTATGAGGAGATCCTGACGCACGCTGCGTCGTCGACGCGATACGCCTTGACCGGGTCGATCTTCGCGCAGGATCGGCGTGCGATCGCGACCGCGGCCGATGCACTGCGTTATGCCGCCGGCAACTTCTACATCAACGACAAGCCGACCGGTGCCGTCGTCGGTCAGCAACCGTTCGGTGGCGCTCGCGCGAGTGGTACGAACGACAAGGCCGGTTCGGCCCACAACCTCATGCGCTGGACCTCGCCGCGGACGATCAAGGAGACCTTCGCGCCGCCGACCGACTGGCGCTACCCGCACCTCGGCTAGGGATCGGCGCTAGCGCTCGACCGGCCGGGGAGCCTGCTCGAGGGCCTGCCGAACGTACGGCGCGAAGCGCTGTTGCGCCGCCTGCTTGGACACGCCGAGCGCCGCGCCCACCGCGGCCCAGGACGCGCCGCGGGCCCGCGCCTCACCGACCAGCGAGAGCATTGCCCACTCCGTGCGCTCGGCAATCGAGGCCAGCCCGGCGAGGCCCTGCAGCACGGATTCGGACTCCGGGGATACCTCTGCGCCGCCCGCGGCCACGGTTGCCCGCACCGCTCGGACCACCGCCGCGAGAGCGGGGTCCGGGCCGCGCTCTCCGCCCAGCCAGCGCCGGTCGGCGTACGACGGATAGGGCCAGGGCCCGGATCGCATCAAATCCTCCCGAACTGTGTGTCAACCACGGTTGACGTTCGTACCTCGAGGATGGCCCGGGCCGGCCGATCTGTCAACCTTTCTTGTCTGTGGAGGATTGGTCCTCAGCGCCCCGGTTTCGTGCGCCAAATGGCGTCAAGACGAGCGTGAAATCGGTCGATTCAAGGCGTGATGAGAGGGACGGCGCGCGGGCGAAATCGATGGAGCGGAGCGATGCGCCGCGCCACGTCCGTTGCTGTCGCGATCCTGCTCGGCGCCGGCACCCTGACGTTGGGGGTCGGATCGGCCGCCGCGGGGGGTGGTCCGGCGATCGACTCGAGCCCGTCGAACGCCACCACGGCGACCACTCTCGAGTGGACGTTCAGCAATGCGAGCCCGGCCAGCTGCGAGCTGACCGAAGGTGCGACGACGGTGTCCGCGCTCGCCGACTGCACATCGCCCGCCGACTACGACGTCTCGGCGGATCCGGGTGGCAGCTACACGTTTACCGTCTACGCGTCCGACGCCGCTGACGTCGATGTCGGCACGACACCCTCAGCCACGTCGACGGTCGACGTCGCACCCGTGTCGCCGACGATTACCGCAAGCCCGACCTCGCCCGACAACGACACGACGCCGTCCTGGAGCTTCAGCCTGCCGACCGGCGCGACTGCCTCGTGCGAGCTCGACGATCCGTCCGGCGACGCGGTCGACACGGCGGCTCACTGCACGAGCCCGTACACGTCGCCGGACCTGAACAACGCGCCGGCCGATGGCACCAACGGGCAGTACACCTTCTCGGTGACACCTACCGCCGGCGGAGTGACCGGGGCCGCCGCGACCTCGACGTACACCCTGGACACCGTCCAGCCGGCCGCACCCGACGTCAACGCCGACGCCTCGATCGGGTACTCCCGTCATCCGGGCTTCACCGTCACCGGCATCGTCTCGGGAGCCACCCTCACCTGTACGGTGACCGGCCCGTCCGGTGGCCCCGCAGTGTCGGTCGAGAGCTGCGGCGCGTCGTCCGAGCTCGACCTGTCCGGCGGCGACGACGGCACATACACGCTGCACGTGACGCAGACCAAGGACGGCAACGTCAGCAGCGAGGGCACCGCGACCTACCAGCTCGACACCCATATCCCGGCGGCACCGGTAGTGACCGCGCCGACGTCGCCAGGGACCGACGACAGCCCGACGTTCACGGTCTCCGGGATCGAGCCGGGCGGCACCGCCGAATGCCAGGTCAGCGGCCCGTCGACGGTGCCGACGCCCGTCTGCGGGGCATCGACGACGCTCGACCTGTCGGCCGCTGCGGAAGGCACCTACACCCTCACCGTGGTGGTCAAGGATGCGGCTGGACTGCAGAGCGTTCCCGCTTCGGCGACCTACGAGTTCGAAGCCGGCGGCCCCTCCGTGCCGGTCGTCACCGCACCTGCCTCGCCGAGCAACTCCCGCGCGCCTGACTTCACGGTCACCGACTCCGACCCGGTCGGTCTGACCTACGAGTGCGACGTCAGCGGCCCGTCGCCGGTCACGACCTCGGAGTGCGGCCCGTCCACCGTCATCGACCTGGCCGGTGCGGCGGACGGGACCTACCAGCTCTCGGTCGTCGCGATCGACGGCCTCGGGCAGGCCGGACCGGCCGGCCTGGCCAGCTACACCCTCGACACCACTCCGCCGCCGGCGCCGGTCGTGACCGGCCCGGCGTCGCCGTCGAACGACACGTCTCCGTCCTTCACGATTTCCGACACCGAACCGGGCGTCACCCTCAGCTGCTCGCTCAACGGTCCGATCTCGTACCCGATTCCGCCGTCCCAGTGCCAGTCCGGACTGACGTTGAACCTGGCCGGCCCGGGTCATGATGGCGACTACACCCTCTCGGTCACCGCCACCGATGAGGCCGGCAACTCGAGTCCGGCCGGCAGCGCGGACTACACCCTCGACACGACGCCGCCGCCGGCTCCCACCGTCGTCGCGCCGCCCTCTCCGTCGAACGACAAGTCCCCGACGTTCACCATCTCGGATGCCGAGTCCGACGCCACCTTGTCCTGCGTGCTGGTCGATCCGAGCGACGCCACCGTGTTCGACGGAGTCTGCCCGGCCGACGGCACGTTCGACACGTCCTCGGACAGCCTCGACGGGCAGTACCAGCTGACCGTCACCGCGACCGACCCGGCCGGCAACACCTCCTCGGCATCCGCGACCTGGACGAGGGACACCACACCGCCGCCGGCACCGACGGTGAGTGCGCCGCCGTCGCCGTCGAACGACCTCACCCCGTCGTTCGTCGTCAGCGACAGCGAGTCCGGCGTCAGCTTCGACTGCACACTCGCCGGTCCCGGCAACAGCACGGTGTTCACGGGAACCTGCCCGGCCGGTGACGGCTTCGACCTTTCCGGGTTCGGCGACGGCACGTACACGCTGTCGGTGACCGCGACCGACGCCGCCGGCAACACGAGTACGCCGGGCACGGCGTCGTACGTGCTCGACACGACCGCCCCGCCCGTGCCCACCGTCTCCTTGCTGGCGCCGGTGCTGTC
>DATJSI010000072.1 GCA_035504215.1 Mycobacteriales bacterium | reverse complement strand
ATCTGGCTCTTGTGCTGGAGCAGGGCCGCCTTCTTGCGCTCGAAGACGTCGGTGACGTCGACGTGGTGGTTGACCCGCTCCATGCCCATGATCCAGGTCTCGGGCACGGTCCAGGCCTCGAGGTCGCCGAGCGCTTCGGCGAAGGCGAACGGGTTGCGGGCGTCTGGGTAGAGCGCATCGAGGGTGGCCGCACCGACCGCACGATGGTCGGGATGCGACGGCGGGATCCGCACCATGTGGCGCTCCGGGGACTGGGCCACGAGCCGCTGCGGCCGCACCTCACGGATCACGCGGGCTATGTCGCGCCGCAGAGCCAGGCTGACCTCGACCTGGCCGTCCGGATAGCCGAGGAACCGAACGTCGCTGACGCCGACCTCGGCCGCGGCGGCGCGCTGCTCGGCCTGGCGGATCCCGGCGATCGCGCTGCGCGGCACGCTCGGGTCGAATCCGCCCGCGTCCCCGTTCGTCACGACGCAGTAGGTGACGTCGATCCCCGCCTTGGTCCAGAGCGCAACCGTGCCCCCGAGCCCGAAGTCGACGTCGTCGGGATGCGCGGTGACGATCAGGATCCGTTCGATACTGCTGTCCTCGATCACCTGCTGGACATTAATCCGCCGGGCGGACCGGCGCGTGGGACCCCGCCGGGATGACCGACTCCGGACATAGGCTCGGTACGCCGATGACGACCCTTTTCGACGAGCGCGGGGACCCCGCGGACCCTGCTGAGCCCGACCACGAGCGGCCCCGCCCGCGAGCCGTCGTCGACCCCGAGACCCTGCTCGAAGGACTGAACCCGCAGCAGCGGGCCGCCGTCGTCCACGAAGGCGCTCCGCTGCTGATCGTCGCGGGCGCCGGCTCGGGCAAGACGCGGGTGCTCACCCACCGGGTCGCCTGGCTGCTCGCCGAGCGCAGTGTCCAGCCCGGGCAGGTGCTTGCGATCACCTTCACCAACAAAGCGGCCGGCGAGATGAAGGAGCGGGTTGCCAAGCTGGTCGGCAACCGGGCTCGCGCGATGTGGGTGTCGACCTTTCACTCCGCCTGCGTGCGGATCCTGCGCGCAGAGGTCAAGCGGCTCGGCTTCACCAGCTCGTTCTCGATCTACGACGCGGATGACTCCCGCCGGCTGATGACCACGGTGTGCCGTGACCTCGACCTGGACCCGAAGCGGCTCTCGCCGCGCTCGGTCAGCGCCCAGGTCTCCAACCTCAAGAACGAGCTGGTCGACTACGAGTCCGCCAAGGCCCAGGCGACCAACCATCTGGAGCGGATGGTCGCGGACGCCTACGAGGTCTACCAGCGCCGGCTGGCCCAGTCGAACGCGCTGGACTTCGACGACCTGATCATGACGACGGTGAGCATCCTTCAGCTCTTCCCGGAGGTCGCGGAGCACTATCGGCGGCGGTTCCGGCACGTGCTGGTCGATGAGTACCAGGACACGAACCACGCGCAGTACGTCCTCGTCCGCGAGCTGGTCGGCGAGGGCGAGGATGCCGCCGAGCTGTGCGTCGTCGGCGATGCGGACCAGTCGGTCTACGCGTTCCGGGGCGCAACGATCCGCAACATCCTCCAGTTCGAGGCGGACTACCCCGACGCGCGGGTGATCCTGCTCGAGCAGAACTACCGTTCGACGCAGACCATCCTGAACGCCGCCAACGCGGTGATCGCACGCAACCCGGACCGCAAGCCGAAGCGGCTGTGGTCCGACGCCGGTGCCGGCGAGAAGATCGTCGGGTACGTCGCTGACAACGAACACGACGAGGCGGCCTGGATCGCCACCGAGATCGACCGGCTGGCCGACAACGAAGGCATTCGGCCCTGCGACGTCGCGGTGTTCTACCGCACCAATGCCCAGAGCCGCGTGTTCGAGGAAGTGTTTATCCGGGTCGGGCTGCCCTACAAGGTCGTCGGCGGAGTCCGCTTCTATGAGCGGCGCGAGATTCGCGACGCGCTCGCTTATCTCCGCGTGGTCTTCAACCCGTCCGACACCGTCTCGCTACGACGGATCCTCAACACCCCCAAGCGCGGCATCGGCGACACCTCCGAAGGGGCGATCGCCACTCTCGCCGAGCGCGAACGGATCACGTTCTTCGAGGCGCTGCATCGGGCCGCCGATGCCAACCTCGCGTCGCGCTCGTTGAATGCCATCCAGGCGTTCGTTGCGCTGATCGACGAGCTGGTGTCGATGGCGGATGCAGCGCCCGGCGACGTCCTCGAGGCGGTGCTCGACCGCAGCGGCTACCTCGCCGAGCTTCGTGCCAGCTCGGACCCGCAGGACGAAGGGCGCGTGGAGAACCTCGAGGAGCTCGTCTCGGTCGCGCGGGAGTTCGAGCAGACCCGGCCCGAAGGCACCCTCGGCGACTTCCTGGAACAGGTCGCGCTGATCGCCGACGCCGACCAGGTGCCCGACTCGGACGGCTCGGACGGCGTGGTGACGCTGATGACCCTTCACACCGCGAAGGGGCTGGAGTTCCCGGTCGTCTTCCTCTCCGGCATGGAGGACGGCGTCTTCCCGCACATCCGCTCGCTCGGCAACGCGACCGAGCTCGAGGAGGAGCGCCGGCTGGCCTATGTCGGGATCACCCGGGCGGAGAAGCGCCTCTATGTCAGTCGCGCGAACATCCGGTCGGCGTGGGGCTCGCCGTCGTACAACCCGCCATCGCGGTTCCTCGACGACCTGCCTCCGGAGCTTGTCGAGTGGCATGGCTCGGCCACCGCGAACACCTCCGCGCTGGCGATCGAGCGTGCCAACCGGCGCGGTCGGTCGGCCGGCCCGGGGTTGCGGCCGGTGCCATCGCTGCAGCCGGGCGACCGGGTCACCCACGATGCCTTCGGCATGGGCGTTGTCGTGGCGGTCCGTGGGGTGGACTCCTCGGCCGAGGCGGAGGTCGACTTCGGCGCCGAGGTGGGGCGTAAGCGCCTGTTGCTGCGCTACGCCCCCGTGGTGAAGCTGTGAAGAACGGTCGATAACAGGCCGATAACCCCAAGGTTGACCCTGAACGGCTCCTCAGGTTCCGCCCGTATGTCCCGTTAGGCTGGAGTTTCCGGTGATCACGAAAGGGCTGCCGTGGGTCGCACAACGAACAAGCAGCGTCGCCAGAACCAGGCGACGACCGCCAGGGAGAAGGCGGCCCTCGCGCGCCAGCAGCACCAGCGTGACGCCCAGCGTCGCCGCGCCATGGCAGTCATCAGCACGGTGGTCGTGATCGCGGTCGCCGCGGTCGTGGTGGCGGTCGTGGCGATCAACCACAAAGGCAAGCAGAGCGCTGCCGGCAACCGGGTGGCCGCGAATGCCGCCACGCTGCAGACCCTTACGTCGGTCAGCGCGGCGACCTTGAACAAGGTGGCACTCGGGTCGGACAAGCTCGCGCCGAAGAAGGTGAGCGACCCGGCGCTCACGTCCGGCGGCAAGCCCGAGGTGCTGTTCATCGGCGCCGAGTTCTGCCCGTACTGCGGGGCCGAGCGCTGGCCGCTGATCCAGGCACTGTCACGGTTCGGCACCTTCAAGCACCTGAACGAGATCAGCTCGTCCAGCACCGACGTCGATCCCAACACGCCGACCTGGAGCTTCTACAAGTCGAGCTACTCCAGCAAGTACCTGACCTTCGTCCCGATCGAGAACGAGACGCGGACGAAGGCCACGCTGGTGAACCCGACGAACGCCGAGGCGGCGCTGTGGGAGAAGTACACCGGCAACCCACCCGCGTTCCCGTTCATCGATTACGGTGGGAAGTACGTCCAGACCTCGCAGAGCTACGACCCGGGCCTGCTCGCCGGCCTGACCCAGAGCCAGGTGGCCGCGCAGCTCAACAACCCGAACAGCAAGATCGCGAAGGCGATCGACGGTGAGGCCAACGTGACGACAGCGACGATCTGCTCGATGACCAACAACCAGCCGGCCAGCGTCTGCCTGTCGCCGATGATCACCACCATCCAGAGTCAGCTCGGTGGCTAGGTCCCGCGGCGGCGCCGCTACCAAGACCCGGACCTCGAGACCGGCTCCGGCCACGGCGGCCGCGCCGGTTCGCTCCGTCCCGAGCGGGCCCAACGTCCGCTGGGCCGCACCGGTCACGTTCCCGCTGTCGTTGATCGGGCTCGGCCTCTCGATCTACCTGACCATCCAGCACTTCAGCGGCTCGACCAGCTTCGCCGGCTGCCCGGCTTCGGGGAAGATCGACTGCGCCAAGGTGACGACGAGCTCCTGGTCGGAGCTGTTCGGGCACATCCCGGTCGCGCTCGCCGGGCTCATCTACTACGTCGTCATGGTCGCGCTCGTGAGCCCGTGGGCCTGGCGGGTCGCCAACATCTGGCTCGACCGGCTCCGCCTCGCAGCCGGGGTCGCCGGGATCGGGATGGTCTCCTACCTGGTCTACGCCGAGGTCGTGAAGATCAAGTCGATCTGCATCTACTGCACGGGCGTACACATCGTGACGTTCTTGCTGTTCCTCACGATCCTGGCGGCGTACCTGTTGCGGCCGTTGGACCCGATCCGGGAGTAGCGCTCGACATGGGGCGGGAGACCAACCGAAGCCGCCGGCAGGGACAGGCGGCGTCCGCCCGCGAGAAGGCCGCGGCGGCTCGGGTCGAGGAGGAGCGGCTGCGCCAGCGCCGGCGGGCACTGACCGTCATCGGCGTGGTCGTCGTCCTGGCCATCGTTGCCGTCATCGGTGCGGTGGTGGCGATCAACCACAAGGGCAAGTCCGGCTCGGCGACGACCGCATCGGCGGCCGTGGTGAGCCGGCTGACCTCGGTGCCGGCATCGACCATCTCCGCGGTGGGCGCCGGGGGCAGCGGCATCCTGGCCGGCGGCCTGCCCGAGACCATCCGGGGCGGTCAGCCGCTCGCCTCCGCGGGAAAGCCCACCGTGCTCTACATCGGCGCCGAGTTCTGCCCGTACTGCGCAGCCGAGCGTTGGGCGCTGATCCAGGCGCTCTCGCGGTTCGGCACCTTCTCCGGTCTCGAGCAGATCCGCTCGCACGAGGACGACATCGCGACCTTCACGTTCCTGCACGCGAGGTACACCAGCAAGTACCTGAGCTTCGACCCGAAGGAACAAGAGGACCAGACCGGCGGCAAGCTCCAGGCACTGACGTCGTTCGAGAACGCCCAGTTCTCGAAATACGTCGCGCCGGGGTCCAACGGCCCGGGCTACCCGTTCCTGTACTTCGACGGGAAGTACGTCAGCACGTCCGGCATGGTCGATCCCGGCGTGCTGGTCGGCAAGACGTGGTCGCAGATCTCCGCTGCTCTGTCCGATCCGACCTCCGCGGTGGCGAAGGCGATCCTCGGCGCGGCCAACTACATCACCGCGGCGATCTGCACTCTGACCCACGACCAGCCGGCCAGCGCCTGCCCGGCCAGCATTCAGGCGCTGTCGACGTCCTTCACGGCGTACGGCGCCACCTGAGGCTGGCCGGGCGAGCCCAGCCGGGTCACGCCCGCGGTCAGCGTCGCGCCGTGCGAGTTGAGGTGGGCGAGCGTGTGGGTGATCTCGCGGACGATCCGCCGGTCGATCGGCAGTGACATGTGGCCGACGCCGCGCACCAGGATGTTGCGCGCCGACAGGTCCGGATGGTCGATCGCGGCGGCCCGCTTCGGTGAGATCAGCGCATCGATGTCGCTCCAGAACGAGACGAAGCGGGTCTGGCACTCGGGGGCCGGCTCCCCCAGCTCCTCCACGATCGTGCTGTCGGGAGCCAGCTGCTGGCACACGCCGCGCGGGAACAACCGGGCGGTCCGGGTGCCGTGGTGCGGCGTACCGAGCGTGACCAGCGTGTGCACCCGGGAGTCGCCGCCGAGCCGCTGGACGTAGTACCGCGCCACCAGCCCGCCCATCGAGTGGCCGACGACGTGGATCCGCTCGTAGCCGGTCAGCTCGCAGATCGACTCCACCGACGAGGCGAGCCGGTGGGCGGCGTCGCGCAGATCGGCGGTCCAGATCCGGTAGTTCATCGTCCAGACCCGCCCGAAGCCGCGCCGGCGCAGGTGCCGGCGGAGCAGGGTGAAGATCGAGCGGTTGTCGACCAGGCCGTGTACCAGCAGGATCGGCGTGCCGGCCGCCTCGACGTCGCCGATGAACAGCCCTCGGTGCACCGGTGAGAGCTTGCCGAGGGAGTACCGCTCGGCAGCCGGCCTGATCCGCTCTTGGGCCACGCCGAACGGGTAGCTCACCAGATGGGTCGCGATCCAGGCGGCTTCGACTGCGGTGCCCTTGACCGCGCGCCCGAGAGCCGCCCCCCGCTGCATGCTGGAAACGTTACCTCGGGCCCGCGAGCGGGCGCCGAATATCCTTGCGGCAGGCCCGGCGACCTCCGCCGGTCGAGGAGGACGTCGATGCCGATCCGCGTTGTGGTGGCGAAACCGGGCCTCGACGGGCACGACCGCGGCGCGAAGGTGGTCGCCCGCGCGCTACGGGACGCCGGCATGGAGGTCATCTACACCGGCCTGCACCAGACGCCGGAACAGATCGTTGCCACCGCGATCCAGGAGGATGCGCACGCGATCGGGCTCTCGGTGCTCTCCGGCGCCCACATGACCCTGTTCAAGCGGGTCATCGAGCTGCTCGACGAGGCAGACGCTCGCGACATCGTCGTCTTCGGCGGCGGGATCATCCCGGACGCGGACATCGCGCCGTTGAAGGAGATCGGCGTGGCCCAGATCTTCACACCGGGTACGCCGACGGCGGCGATCGTCGAGTGGGTGAGCGACCACGTGACGGTCAGCGGCGGCGCCTGACCCGCCTCGGCTCGGGACCCGCGCAGGCGCCGTACCGGCGGTCGATACGGTAGCCAGGCCGGGCGCAGCGCACCGCTCGCCCGACGCTGCGGTGAAGGAGTGAGCGTGGACCTGTTCGAGTGGCAGGCCAAGGAGCTGTTCGCCAAGTACGGCGTACCGACGACCCGGCAGGTCGTGGTCACGAGCGTCGACGAGGTACGGCCGGCGGTCGAGGAGCTCGGTGGCGGCCCGGTGATGGTGAAGGCGCAGGTGAAGACCGGCGGCCGCGGCAAGGCCGGCGGTGTGAAGTTCGCGCCGTCCGCCGACGACGCGGTCGAGAAGGCCGGCGCAATCCTCGGGATGGACATCAAGGGGCACGAAGTCCGCACGCTGCTGATCTCGCAGGCGGCCGACATCGGCACCGAGTACTACTTCTCGTTCTTGCTCGACCGCGGCAGCCGCAACTACCTGGCGATGTGCTCGGCCGAGGGCGGGATGGAGATCGAGGAGCTCGCCGTCGAGCGCCCGGACGCGCTCGCGCGGGTGCCGATCGACCCGGTCGAAGGCGTCAGCGCGACCAAGGCCATGGAGATCGCGTCGGCCGGCAACATCCCCGAGGAGGTTCGCGACCGGGCCGCCGCGGTCATCGAACAGCTGTGGCGGGTCTTCGTCGGGGAAGAAGCCACGCTGGTCGAGGTCAACCCGTTGGTGCGTACCCCTGACGACGAGATCCTCGCGCTCGACGGAAAGGTCACGCTCGACGACAACGCGGCGTTCCGGCATGAAGCGGTTCACGACGCGTATCGCGACGTCTCGTCGACCGACCCGCTCGAAGTGCGGGCGAAGGAGTTGCATCTCAACTACGTGAAGCTCGACGGAGAGGTCGGGATCATCGGCAACGGCGCGGGCCTGGTGATGTCGACGCTCGATGTCGTCGCGTATGCAGGCGAGAGCTTCGGCGGGGTGCGTCCCGCCAACTTCCTCGACATCGGCGGCGGCGCATCCGCCGAGGTCATGGCCAACGGGCTCGACGTGATCATGTCCGACCCATCGGTGCGCTCGGTGTTCGTCAACGTGTTCGGCGGCATCACGTCCTGCGACGCGGTCGCCAACGGCATCGTCCAGGCGCTGTCGTTGCTCGAGGGCCGAGGTGAGCAGGTGACCCGTCCGCTGGTCGTCCGGCTCGATGGCAACAACGCCGAGGAGGGCCGGCGGATTCTCACCGAGGCAGCACATCCCATGGTCGAGCAGGTCGACACGATGGACGGCGCCGCGCAACGCGCGGCCGAGCTCGCGAGCGTCGGAGGGGCGGCCTGATGGCGATCTGGCTCACGAAGGACAGCAGGGTCATCGTCCAGGGCATCACCGGCTCCGAGGGGACCAAGCACACCCGTCGGATGGTGGCTGCCGGCACCAACATCGTGGGTGGTGTCAACGCCCGCAAGGCCGGCACCGACGTCGACGGGATTCCCGTTTTCGCGACGGTTGCCGAAGCCATGGCCGAGACCGGTGCGGATGTTTCGGTCGGGTTCGTGCCGGCCGCGTTCACCAAGGACGCGGCGCTCGAGGCGGTCGACGCGGGCATTCCGCTGCTCGTCGTCATCACCGAGGGGGTGCCGGTCCAGGACACGGCGTACTTCTTCGCCTACGCCCGCGAGCGCGGCACGACCAGCATCATCGGACCGAACTGCCCCGGCCTGATCTCGCCCGGCCAGGCCAACGCGGGCATCATCCCCGCCGACATCACCGGCCCGGGCCCGATCGGGCTGGTCTCGAAGTCCGGCACGCTGACCTACCAGATGATGTACGAGCTGAGCAGCATCGGCTTCTCGACCGGGGTCGGCATCGGCGGCGACCCGGTGATCGGTACGACGCACATCGACTGCCTGGCCGCCTTCCAGGACGACCCCGACACCGAGGCGATCGTGATGATCGGCGAGATCGGCGGCGACGCCGAGGAGCGAGCGGCCGACTTCATCAAGGCCAACGTCACCAAGCCGGTCGTGGGGTATGTCGCCGGGTTCACGGCGCCCGAGGGCAAGACGATGGGCCACGCCGGCGCGATCGTCTCCGGCTCCTCGGGGACTGCGGCGGCGAAGGCGGCAGCGCTCGAGGCGGTCGGCGTGCGGGTCGGCAAGACGCCGAGCGAGACCGCCCGGCTGATGGCGGAGATCGTCGGCCGCTGACCCGCGGCCGCTGAACGGACTGCGGCCACGGATCGTCCGGTGCCGCTGGGCCCGGTGTCGCTGCCTTGCGCCGTCCCCGGTGGGCCATTGGTGACGTTATGTACGGCTGCGGCGTGTAACACCCGCCTCAGGCGTTGCCGGCTGTCACCATCGCGGGGTGGCCGACCTCACCCACGGCAAGCTCCGCCCCAGCCGCGTTCCAGCCGGCCGCGGATCGGCCACCGCGACCAAGGACCGCCCACCCGCTTCGTCGCGTCCCTCGCGCCCGCGTCGCCCGGACCACCCGGA
Source organism: Mycobacteriales bacterium (assembly GCA_035504215.1). Classification (NCBI taxonomy): domain Bacteria; kingdom Bacillati; phylum Actinomycetota; class Actinomycetes; order Mycobacteriales; species Mycobacteriales bacterium. Next base: position 7,663 of record DATJSI010000072.1, on the reverse strand, counting down.
GCCGGAGCTGGCCGCCTCCGTGTGGATCCGCGGCGCGTTCGGTGCCGCCTGGGCGGCCGCGCTCGGCATCGGCTCGCTCTACGTCGTGGCGCTCATCATCTGGGCCGCCGACTCCCGCTCCAGCGCCAGCGCGGGTGCCGCGCTGCGGCTGGCCGGCCAGCTCTGGCTGGTCGCACACCGAAGCCCCTTGCGGGTCGATGGCGGCGCGATCGCGATCCCGCCCCTGGTGCTGACCGTCGGCCTCGGCCTGATGCTGGCCAGAGCAAGCTCGCTGGTGGCTCGCGCCAGCCGGTGTACCGAGGTGCGCGACCTCGGTCCGGTTATCGCCTCGGTCGCCCTGCCCTATGCCGTCATCGGCGGCGTGCTCGCCGGGTTCTCCGGTAGCTGGACCATCCACCCGTCGATCGGTGCCTCGGTCGTCTGCACCGGCATCGTCGGGACCGGGTTCGCCGGCCTCGGCGCCGTCCGCGGCTGCGGGCTCGGGCGCGGGCTGTGGGAGTGGACCCCGGGCGCCGCGCGGGTGCCGCTGCAGGCCGCCGGAGTCGCCGGGGCGGTTCTGCTCGGCGCAGCGGCGCTGCTCGCGGCGGCAGACGTCCTGGTGCACCTGCACCGCTTCACCGGCGTCCTCGACCACTACTCCGGCGGGCCGGGGAAGGTCTCGATGCTGCTGCTGTCGGTGGTCCTGCTGCCGAACACCGTGCTGTTCGCGCTCGGGTACCTTCTCGGGCCGGGTTTCGGGCTCGGCACCGGTACGTCGGTAGCCCTCGGTGGCGCGCATCTCGGGGCGCTGCCCGCCCTGCCGCTGGTGGCGACGGCACCCACCGGCCGGGCGCCACTCCCGGTGGTGGCGTACTGCGTCGTGGCCGTCATCGCGGCCGGAGTGGTCGCCGGGCGGCGACTGGCCTGCGTCGAGGCCTCAGACCTGGCGACCCGCGCGCGCGGCGTCGCGATCACGAGCGCCGTGCTCGGCGTCGGCGTCGCGCTCGCGCTGGGTTTCTCCGGCGGCCCGGCCGGTCCCGGCCGGCTGCGTGCGTTCGGGCCTTCGCCGTGGCAGACCGGCCTCGCCGCGGCGGCCGAGACGGCGGTCGTCTGCGCGGTGGTGCTTGCCGTGTACGCCCTTCGTCGACGAAGCGGCGAACCCACTATCGATCTGGTGGCCGCCGAGGCTCAGCCCGACGGCGAGGTCAGCGCGTCCTGACCACGAAGGTGCTGGCCGCCTTGTCGTGCCAGCCCTGGTTGCGGTGCGCGCCGTCGAAGAACGGAGAGATGTAGACCAGCAGCGTGAGCAGGCTGCAGAGGAACCCCGCCGCGGTCGGGATGATCCACCGGACGAACGACGAGCCCCACCCGGGCACCTGACCGTTGTCGGCTCGGATCACCTTCACCCCGGCCGCCATCTTGCCCAGCGTCGCGCCCCGGACCGCGATCATCCCCACCTCGTAGAGGATGCCGATGATCGCGAAGATCGCCAGCACCGCGAACAGCGCACCGATGTCAGCGTGACTCGTCGTCACCGTGGTGGTGCCGTCCGGGTTCGTCACGGTGTGCGAGTTGTGGACGATGCTGATGCCCAACGGGATCGCGATGGCCACGACGACCGCACCGATCAGCAGGCCGTCGATGATCCGGGCGCCGAGCCGGTTGCCCATCGACGCGATGCATCCGACGCCGGTGCCGAGCGGCGGCCCGTAGCCCTGCGGCGCGCCGTACCCATAGGCCGGCTGGGTGTAGCCGTAGGGCGGCGGTTGTCCGTACGGCGGTTGCTGCCCGTACGCCGGCGGCGGCTGGCCGTAGGGCGGCGGCTGGCCATAAGGCGGAGGCTGGCCATAAGGCGGCGGCTGTCCGTACGGCGGCGGAGATCCGCCCGGTGGCGGCTGGGCCCCGGGCGTCGCCCCGCCGTAGTACGGCGGCGGCTGGGCGCCGAACGACGGCGAGTTCGGCCGCGGTGCGCCGTAGTCGGGGTTGCCGAACTGCGGCGCCTGATACGGATCCTCCGGCGCCGAGCCCTCACCGGACGACGTGCCCGGATCGTCGGGGGTCGTCATCGACTCAGAGCTTCACGACCACGGTGCCGACGATCTTGTCGGCGAACGTCTGGCGCTTCGAGTCCCACAGCGGCCAGAACCAGCCGATCAGGCAGGCCAGCGAGTCGAGGATGTGGCAGATCCAACGCACGATTCCCATGCCGCCGCCGAGCAGCTGGCCGTCCTGCGCCTTGATCAGCTTCAAGCCGACCAGGCGCTTGCCCGGAGACTGTCCGGTCGCGCCGTTCATGTAGGCGATGACGATCCCGATCACCAACCCGACGATGTTGTCGACGACCCTGCTGCCGGTCGCGATGCCAAGGATCGCCGAAGGGATGAACACGATCAGGAAGTCGATGAGGAAACCGCCGACGCGCTGGATCCACGAGGCGAGCGGCGGGCCCGAGTAGCCGACCGGCTGCTCGTAGTTGCCACCACCGCCGTAGGCCGGAGGGGCGCCGTACTGCGGCGGCGGGGCGCTGTACTCGGGCGGCGGTGTTCCATAGGCCGGAGGCGGCGTTCCGTAGTCCGGGGGCGGCGGGGGCGGCGGCGTGCCTTCCGACGGCGGCTGGCCCGGGTCTTCCGGTGTGGTCATCTCGTGCCCTTCCGGTCGGTGCTGCGAACAGCCTCAGTGCGGACAATAGGGGCCGCGAGGGGCGCGCGGCGGGATTGGTGCCATCACAGCGAGATCACGCCGAACCGCACGAGCTGCCAGATCTCCGACGCGATGAGTACGGCGGCGATCACCAGTACCCGGTTGCGTTTCGACTCGCGCCACCATCGCGGTGGCCGGATCACGTCGTACAGCGGCCAGCCGGCCAGCAGGCCGACCGCGAGCGGCGAAGTGCGCAGCGCGCCGAGCACGTCACCGTGCCCGAGCCGCACCGCGGCGGTCGTGCCGCCGCAGAACGGGCACGGCAGGCCGGTGAGCTCCCGGAACAGGCACAGCGTCGCCGGCCGGTGCGGGATGTGCAGCGCCGCGACGACGATCGCGACCGAGGCGACCGCGAGATAGCGGCCGCCGACGCGTACCGCCGGTCGCCGCGCGTGGTCGGAGCAGGCATGAGGGGCAACCGCGGCGCTCACGCGGGCAGCATGGCAGATCGAGGTGCGCCCGGACGGTATCCTGAGCACTCTTCCCCGTTCCCTGCGTCCCCCGTCCATCCGACCGACTACCGGGGAGTCAGCCTGTCCGCCCGGCTCGTTGTGCTGGTCTCCGGCACCGGCACGAACCTCGCCGCGCTCCTGGACGCGACCGGCGACCCGGCGTACGGCGCGACGGTGGTCGCGGTCGGAGCCGACCGGGACGGCATCGAGGCACTCGCCCGGGCCGAACGGGCCGGCGTCCCGACCTTCGTGCTGCGGGTGCCCGACTTTCCGGACCGGGAGGCGTGGGACGCCGCCTTCGCCGATGAGGTCGCGAAGCACGAGCCCGATCTGATTGTCTCCGCCGGTTTCATGAAGCTTGCCGGAGCGGCCTTCCTGGATCGCTTCGGTGGCCGCTACGTCAACACCCATCCGGCGCTGCTGCCGTCGTTCCCCGGAACGCACGGCGTCAGGGACGCGCTGGCGCAGGGCGTCACGATCACCGGTTGCACACTGTTCATGGTCGACCGCGGGGTCGACACCGGCCCGATCATCGCGCAGCGCGCCGTCGACGTGGCGCCCGACGACGACGAAGCGAGCTTGCACGAGCGGATCAAGACCGCGGAGCGGGCGATGCTGATCGAGACGATCGGACGGATGGCGCGCGAGGGCTGGCAGGTCACCGACAGAAAGGTCACGATCGGATGAGCAGGCGTCGCATCACCCGCGCGCTGGTCAGCGTCTACGACAAGACCGGGCTCGATGACCTCGGGCGTGTGCTCGCCGCCGCCGGCGTCGAGATCGTGTCGACCGGTTCGACCGCGGCGCGGCTGCGCGACGCAGGTGTGCCGGTGACCGCGGTCGAGGAGCTCACCGGATTTCCCGAGTGCCTCGACGGGCGGGTGAAGACGCTGCACCCGAAGGTGCACGCCGGCATCTTGGCCGACCTGCGCAAACCCGAGCATGCCGCCCAGCTCGAGGCGCTCGGCGTCGAGGCGTTCGATCTCGTGGTCGTCAACCTCTACCCGTTCCGCGACACCGTCGCCTCCGGTGCTGCTCCGGACGAGTGCGTCGAGCAGATCGACATCGGTGGCCCCACGATGGTGCGCGCGGCCGCGAAGAACCACCCTTCGGTGGCGGTCGTCGTCGACCCGGCCGCGTACCCGGAGGTCGCCGAGGCACTCGCCGCCGGCGGCTTCACCCTCGAGGAACGCCAGCGGCTGGCGGCCCGGGCATTCGCGCACACCGCGTCGTACGACGTGGCGGTGGCGTCGTGGATGGGCAACGTCCTCGTCCCGACCGACGACGGGACCGGCTTCCCGACCTGGACGGGAGCCACCTGGGAGCGTGCGGCAGTCCTGCGCTACGGCGAGAACCCGCACCAGCGAGCGGCGCTCTACCGGCACTGGCGCGGCGGGCTCGCGGCCGCCGAGCAGCTGCACGGCCCCGAACTCTCGTACAACAACTACGTCGACACCGACGCCGCCCGGCGCGCGGCGTCCGACTTCGATCAGCCGTGCGTCGCGATCATCAAGCACGCCAACCCGTGCGGCATCGCAGTCGGGCGGGACATCGCCGAGGCGCACCGGCTCGCCCACGAGTGCGACCCGGTGTCGGCGTATGGCGGGGTGATCGCAGCCAACCGGACCGTCACGAAGGCGTTGGCCGAGCAGCTGTCGGGCATCCTCACCGAGGTGATCTGCGCGCCGGACTATGACGAGGCCGCGCTCGAGGTGTTCGGTACCAAGGCGAAGTTGCGGGTGCTCCGCTGCCCGCCGGATGAGCACCCGGATCCGTTGGAGTTCAAGGCGATTAGCGGCGGGATGCTGATGCAGACGGTCGACCGGCTCGACGCCACTGGCGACGACCCGGCCGGCTGGGAGCTGAAGGCCGGTGAGCCGGTCGACGATGAGACCCTCGCCGAGCTCGGCTTCGCCTGGCGGGCCTGCCGGGCCGTGAAGTCGAACGCGATCGTGCTCGCGTCCGGCGGAGCTACCGTCGGGGTCGGTATGGGCCAGGTCAACCGGGTCGACTCCGCGCGGCTAGCAGTGGCGCGGGCCGGTGACCGCGCCAAGGGTTCGGTCGCGGCGAGCGACGCGTTCTTCCCGTTCCCCGACGGCCTTCAGGTGCTGATCGACGGTGGTGTGCGCGCGGTGGTCGAGCCCGGCGGCTCGCTGCGCGACGAGCTGGCGATCGAGGCGGCAGCTGCCGCGGGTGTCAGCCTGTACTTCACCGGCACCCGGCACTTCTTCCACTGATCGTCGAAGCGGAGGCCCAGCACCGATGACCGCACGCCTGCTTCCCGGCGGACCGGTGGCGGATGCCGTCCTGGCCGAGCTCGCGCCCCGGATCGAGGCGCTCAAGGCGGCGGGACGCCCGCCCGGTCTCGGCACGATTCTCGTGGGCGACGACTCGGCGAGCGCGGGCTACATCAAGGTCAAGCAGGACAAGGCGGCGGAGCTCGGGTTGCGCTCCCCGCACGTGCACCTCCCGCAGGACGCGAGCCAGGCCGACGTCATCGCCGCGATTCGTGAGTTTAATACCGATGACGCCGTCGACGCGATGCTCGTGCAGCACCCCACGCCGCCGCAGATCGACTTCGACGCGGCACTGATGGCGATGAATCCTGACAAGGATGTCGACGGGCTGCACCCGACCAACATGGGGCGGCTGGCGCTCGGCATGCCGGGTCCGGTGCCGTGCACCCCGGCCGGGATCGAGGCATTGCTCGCCTACTACGAGATCCCGGTCGCGGGCCGACCGGTGTGCATCCTCGGTCGCGGTACGACGCTCGGGCGGCCGTTGTCGCTGCTGCTGACCCAGAAGCGCCCGACCGCCAACGCCGCGGTCACCGTGGTTCACACCGGCGTGCCGAACTGGCCCGACTACACCCGCCGCGCAGAGATCGTGATCGCGGCCGCCGGCGTGCCGGGCATCCTGCAGCCGGAACACATCAGCCCCGGCTCGGTGGTCGTCGGCGGCGGCGTTCGTTACGAGGGGCGGCGGCTGCTCCCCGACGTCGACGAGTCGTGCGCCGAGGTCGCCGGCGCCATCACGCCTCGCATCGGCGGGGTCGGTCCGACCACGGTTGCGATGCTGTTCCGCAACTGCATCGAAGCGGCGGAGGCCAGGCACCGGCGATCCGTCGCGTCCTAGGATCAGCCCGAAATGAAAGATCTGTCGCCGAGCCTCGATCCGGTCGAGCTGGCGGTGCTGCGCCTTCCCGCCGGTTGGCAGCCGCCGGCCGTCCCCGGCGACCGCTTCACCGCGGTCGTCTCGAGTGACCTGGAAGTCACGGTCGTCTGCGACGCTGCGCTGCTGAGCGAGGATGCCTGGTCACAGCAGGCCCTGGACACCGACCTGGGCTGGCAGCGCATCACGTTCCCGGGGCCGCTGCCGTGGGAGCAGGTCGGCTTCCTCGCCGATGTCGCGAGCCGGCTGGCGGGCGCCCAGATCCCGTTCACGTCGATCTCCGGCTTCACCACGGACCACGTGTTGGTGCGAGCGGCCCAGGCCAACCTCGCGATGGCAGTTCTGTCGGGCGAGCAGCCGCCGCCGCAACGTCCCGGCACCAACCCGTGACCGACCCGTCGCCTCCCGTGACCGACCCGTCGCCGCCCGAGCCGCCCTCCGCGCCCACCCAGGCGCCGCGCCGCCGGATCGACCCGCTCTCGTTGGTGACGGTCACGGTGGCGGTCGGCGTACTGATCGCCGCCCTGCACCACCCACGGACCGGCATGTTCGTCGTGTGCGGCGGCCTCGGTGCCGCCGCGCTGCTGCGGCTGGTGCTGAGCCCGCGTGATGCCGGCCTGCTCGTGGTCCGAAAGCGCCGGCTCGACGTCGTGGTGCTGCTCGGGCTCGCGATTGCTCTCGGGGTGCTTGCGGCAGTTACGCCGTTCCCCGCCGGGCAGGGATAGCGCAACGGCGTGACGACCCCAGCCACCGAACACAAAGCCGATCGACCATAACCGGCGCTACACGACATGTCGGTGTGTGCCGAAATACATCTCATGGCTCCGGATGCCGAGGTGGACTACGAGGGCGCTTGGCGGGCGCTCGCTGATGCATGCCCCGGGTTCGCATCGAGCGAGGAGTCGTTGGCCGTCGACGAGGATGATGGCCGATACATCTGGGTTGCCGCTTTGGTCCGCTATCTGGTTCGACGCCTCTCGGAGGGCGATACGACGGAACTGGCTCGTGCCTGCGTCGCCGTCGAGGGGATCCTGGCCGACGGTGGCCGGGACGAGCGAAACCTCGCCAACGTCGGGTTCATCGAGGACATCACCAATGCGAACATCCACGACCGGAGCACGACTCCGCACGACCTCCTGCCGTTCTTCGGACCACTGGCTCTCCACAACGAGTGGCTACTGAACATCGAACACGGCTACAACTACCAAGGCGGTCGATAGGTGCCGCTTTTGGGCACCGTTGAGGCAGGCTTGATCTCGTGATCGTCGCAACCGAACGCCTCGGCTACCCCCCGCCGCGAACGGGTTGGCGGCGCTTCGTGCCATGGGAGAGTCAAGTCGAGCTCGTCTTCGACGACCGCC